>CAMCYE010000027.1 GCA_945883805.1 Victivallis vadensis
ACCGGCGGTTCGGTAGGACGAGAAGGCCCGATTGTCCAGATCGGAGCCGGGGTAGGCTCGTCAATAGCCCAGTTTCTGAAACTGAATGAAAGCAAAACCATCAGCCTCTTGGGCTGCGGGGCGGCGGCAGGACTGTCTGCCACATTCAACGCACCCATTGCAGGAGTGATTTTTGTTACTGAAGTCATAATGAGGAAGGCCAGTCTGCGTGATTTCACTTCGGTGGTTGTGGCATCGGTGTCGGCATCGGCTGTGAGCAGGGCGATGCTTGGTGACGATCCTGCATTTCGTATCAATCTGCCGTTTTTTGAGATGAAGTCCAACTGGGAACTTTCCCTGTTCCTGCTTTTAGGAATATTTAGCGCAATCATAGGAGTTCTGTTCATAAAGACGCTCCTTTACTCGGAAGAGACATTTGAAAAAACAAAAAGAATCCCGAATATCCTTAAACCCGCCTTTGGAGGCCTGATTTTTGGACTTTTGCTATACGCCATGCCCCAGCTCTACGGTCCCGGCTTTCCGATAATCGAAAAATCCCTTAACGGAGAACTGATACTCCCATTGCTTGTCATTCTTGTTTTCGCAAAAATCATAGCAACTTCAATATGCATAGGATCTGGTTCTTCGGGAGGGGTGTTCGCTCCGGCCCTCTTCATCGGGGCTATGACAGGCGGGGCTTTTGGAAAGGTCGCCAAAGACTGCCTTCCGGGTTTTGTGACCGAACCCAGAGTATATGCCATAGTCGGGATGGCCGCTGTTTTCGGTGCGGCCGCGAGAGCGCCTGTAACTGCAATAATAATAATTTTTGAAATGACAAGAAACTATCAGATCATACTTCCCTTGATGTTTGCAACAGTCATAAGCGTCGCAATAGCCGAATGGCTCAACAGGGAAAGCATTTTTACCTGCCAGCTTGCGGCACGGGGGATTGATGTCAGAGCCGCCGAGAACAAACCCATATTGGAAATGATAAAGGTCGAGGAGGCGATGCTGCCGATTGACAAATGCCTCACTGTTCCGGCGTATATGCCGCTGAGGGACATGGAGGCTTATCTGCATGAAAACGACAGCAGGAGGGCTTTGGTGCAGGACACGCATGGGAAATTATTTGGAATTGTGACCATTCAGGATCTCTATCATTGTCCTGAGCTTCTTGACAGCGGGATTGTCGCCGATATCTGCACTAAGAAACTGCTTACGGTTTACCCTTCGGACACTCTGGAGGATGCGATGCTGATACTCGGAGGGGAAGACATCCAGTCTCTTCCGGTGATTGATTATACGAACACTAAAAAATGTCTCGGAGTTCTGAGAAGAAGGGATCTTATAAGCGCCTATTCAGAAGTACTCCTGAAAAGTGAAAAAAGGAAGCAGTTCATCCAGAAGCTCAAATTCAAAAAAGCTTCACATACGGAATTTGTCGAGTATGTGATAGGAAGAGAGGATTCGTCCTCGGGGAAAAAAATAAGCGAAATCACTCTTCCCGGAAATTGCAATATAATCACCATTTTCAGAGGCAAGGAACTTATTGTGCCGAAAGGCAATACCGAACTGAGGGCGGGCGATTCGCTGGTTGCGATTGTCGACGACAAGGAAAGTTTCCTTAAAGCTCTTTCCGCTCAGGCATTTTGAAATCGGCGTCATTGTAAATTATATTCGCTTTTTGGAATTGGGAGACAGAAAATGAAAATTCTAATATTTGCCACCATTGTGGGTCTAGGCGGGTTTGCCGGATCCATCGCACGCTATGGACTGAGCCTCGCATTTCAGAAATATTCGATAGTCATGCCGATGGGAACCATCGGCGCGAACATTGTCGGCTGTTTTATGATCGGGGTCATAGCACATTTTTCCACAGGGACGGGAGTGCTGTCACCCGAAATGAGGCTACTTCTGGCGACGGGATTCTGCGGCGGATTCACCACAATGTCATCTTTCGTCTACGAATCTGCACAGATGTTCAAAAGTAACGAGCTGTATTATGCCGGACTCTATTTTTTAATTACAATCATCGGTTCGTTTGTTGCATTTTTCCTGGGACTTTTTATTGCACATTTAATATTTAACAGGTCAGGTGGATTATGGAACTGAAGGGTGAGGCGAAACTTCTCAGGATATTCATCGGTGAATCGGATAAGCTGAATCATGTCGCTCTTTATGAAGTAATCGTTCGCGAAGCCCGTAAAGCGGGACTTGCGGGGGCGACTGCCTGGAGCGGAACCATGGGATTCGGCCCTACAAGCAGGATAAGAACCTCTAAAATCCTTGACCTTTCCACAGATCTTCCCATAATTATTGAAATCGTGGATGAAGAATCTAAAATTGATCTTTTTATTCCGGTGCTTCATGACTTGTTTGAAAAAGCCAAGTCAGGGGGGCTTGTGACCATTGAAAAAGTCCAAATAATAAAATACAGCAATTCCCCTTCCGCGTAATACCTCCGTCGTTTCCGGATAGCTTCTATATTTGCCGGTTAATCCAAAGTAACTCGGGGTATCACCCCGAGGCAAAATCAGGTTCGTTTTCATTTTGAGTGGGTAAACACACAAAATATGAAAATAATTGAATATCCAATATCCAACACGGAATGTCCAATATCCAAGGGAATTATCGCATTTCCCCCTTTTCGCCGTGTCTATGCTTTTGAATAATATTGAGCTCAACTCATCGGTTTTTTCAAGATAGAATTAATTTTCTCTGACTGTTGAATGAGTTCGTCTTTTCTTCCCTTCATCGGGTGGACATTTCCGCCGTGGCGGATTGGATATTGGATATTCAGTCTTTCTAATCGAGTTCCCCACTCGATTTGAGAAAGAGCCTTTAAAATCACCAGATCATTCAATCCTACCTACTGGCTGCACCCTCTGAGGTCGATTGCCCATGAACCTACAACTTCATCGCCGCTTGTCAGGTGAAAGCGGTCAAAGAGATTCACCGTAGGGTCGCAATGTGATGTTACGAGTTCAAATATTTCGCCGACGGCGGGCGGCGGGGTTGTTTCATCATAAGATATTTTTCCGTATTCGTCTCCGAACCAGTCATAGCGCAAACCATGCCCCTCATGTCCGAGCACTTGCGGCAGGGCTCCGTCCCTGTAGAGGGACTTGAGTCCGGCATCCACTGTGACAAAACCTTTCTGATTGGCGCTGACCACGGTGGTTAGAAGGCGCAGTGCTGGTGTAAACGCGGTAAAGCGGCTTTCATCCGCATCTGAACCGATTGCCATATATTCGGCATCCATGCAGACGTAAGATCCGACTTGGAGCTCGGTTGTTTCCGGGACGGCAAGATCGATGTCATGCGTTCCCGTCCCGGAGGCGCTGAATATCGGACTTGATCCGAGTTTCGGTCGCAGTTTTTTAAAAACTGCTGCGGCCTCAGCCAGACATCCGAGGGATTTATTTTTTCTGTCATCATAGGATTTGATGTGCTGGACATGCCCAGCATACGCCTGTATGCCACGGAGGCGGAAGTTCCGCTGTGAAATGACAAGGTCGGCGAAAGCGACGGCGTTTGCAGGCGCGACGCCTGTCCGTTTCAAACCTATGTCGATATCGACAAGCACATCCATGGACAATCCATTTTCCCGCAGTGCGGCTCCAAGCATTTCAACCGCTTCGGGATTGTCCACGGCAACTATGAGGGAGGGCGCTTTTGCCAGCAGGGAGACAATGCGGTCAATCTTGCTTTTCGTCGTTACCGGGCCTGTTATTAGGATTCCGCCCAGTCCGGCGGCGGTTAGCGCCTCGGCCTCCGAAAGCTTCGCCGCGCAGACTCCTATGGCCCCCATCTCGATTTGCCTCTTCGCAAGAGCGGAGCACTTATGTGTCTTCGCATGAGGACGCAGGGATTTGCCGGCTTTTCCGGCAAGATCCTTCATCTTCTGAAGGTTGACTTCGAGGATATCCAGATCAAGCATCAGGCAGGGTGTGTCGAGATCGGATTTTAAGGATGATGTTTTCTTCGTGTTCATTTCAATATGTTCAATGCTCCTGTTCTCGTTAATGGAACATGTAGAAATTAGCATACAGTGCGTAATTGTAAATTATGCAAACATGAAAAATCGGCGATTGCCTGCGATACCGGCCTTGAGTAAGAGAAGCGCATCGGAACTTGCGGCTCAACTTATTGGGCCGCAAACGGATTATCTCTTGCTTCGTGAATAATCTGGGCTAGATTCATTCCCTCAATCTTCACAGATAAGGATGAAACATTATGATTAGAAAACTTTCAGACCAGTGTCGTCACGAAGACAGCGACCTGGCTTCTTATGCGATACACAATACGGCGACGCTCGGACGGATTTTTCCGGAGGATCCGCATCCGTTCAGGACCGATTTTCAGCGCGACCGGGATCGCATCCTCCACAGTCGCTCGTTCCGAAGGCTTGAATATAAGACGCAGGTTTTCCTCAACGGCACCGGAGACCATCTCCGAACGCGCCTGACCCATACGATTGAGGTGGCCGCAATTTCCAAAACCATCGCGCGGGCGCTTTATCTCAACGAAGATCTCTCTGAAACAATCGCACTCGCACATGATCTCGGACACACTCCATTCGGCCATTCCGGCGAACGCGCACTCAACGAGATGATGAAGAATCACGGCGGCTTCGACCATAACCTCCAGGCACTCAGGGTTGTCGACCTGATCGAACAGAAATATCCGGAATTCAATGGACTCAACCTTACATGGGAAGTCAGGACCGGCCTGATAAAACACAGGAACAGGCTGACGAAGCTTGACGATGTGAAACTTCCCCTTCACGCCTCCCTTGAGTCCCAAGTTGCGGATGTCGCAGATGATCTCACCTATTACGGGCATGATGTCGACGACGGACTTGACTCAGGTCTCATAAGCGAAGACATGCTGGATGAAAATGAAATCTGGCGGCTCGCACTGGAAAAAGCGAAAGAACGCTCTTCCAAGGGCGGCAAGGAAAGACGGATGGCGTTCACTGTGAGATGTCTCATTGACATGATGGTCGGGAATGTGATAGTCAACACGGACAAGATGCTCGTAAAGAATAAAATCATGATTCCGGAAGACGCGCAGCAGCATGTCGATAAAGTTATTTCATTCGACCCTGTTTTTGAGAAAATAACACTGAAGCTCAGGGATTTCCTGTACCACAATGTCTATTTCCATCCCGATGTGACCAACGTGAACGACAACGCTGTCGAAAAAATGAAGAAACTGTTCACCGCTTACATAAAGAATCCCGCATTGATGGGGAGATTCGCGAAAACCAGGGTTGAAAAGGACGGATTGCATCGTGCAGTCGCAGATTATATCGCAGGGATGACCGACCGCTTCGCCCAGCTGGAATTCGAGAGATGCTGCCATGTTTCTTCTGGGAAACAATGAATTTTTCCCTGGAAAAACTCCAACTACATAAAACGTCAGAATAAATTAGACGGGATTACAGGATTTTTCAGATTATTTCGAATACTCCAGCAGTTCGCCTTTGGAGACTGGCGATACTGTATCAATGTAAGACCCTTTTCCGTAAATTGAAGGTTTTTGCGATGGTCGCATTTTTTCCAGCAATACATTGGAAATCGAACAACCATTAGTCTCCAGCATCAGAAAATCACGGGTATAGCCGTAACCTTCATAATTGGTGAAAACATTCACGCTGATCGTTTCACCTGATGTTGCTTTAACCCGGATTACCTGCTTGAATAAATCTTTTCCGGGAGTTTTGCTTTCCAGTACGAGTTTCGGTTTTTCTCCGGTGACGGTATCGATTTTGCACGACAGCATGTACCATCCGGCGATTATCGGAGATGTCGTCGTATTATTTTTACCCATAAGGTTGACGACCTGCACTCCGGTATTGGGAGGGCGTATTGATTCAGTTCCCGGCTTGGCGGTCAATGTCGAAGCGATCGCGTTTGCGGTAATATCCGAAATCAGCGCATATCCCTGTTCATTCGGGTGTAGGAAAATTTTCTTTTCCCAGCCCTGAATCTGCCGGATTGGCATTTCATATTCCACCCAGACCACCTTGTCTTTCGGAAATACCTGGTCAAAATTTTCAAGCAGTATCCTGTTAGTGGCGCTGTTGCACTGGTCACGAAACGGATTATCGGTCGCACAGGGCAGAATTGAGGAGAGGAAAACTTTCTCCACGTCTTTCTTTCTCAGCAGTTCATTGACAATTTTGATTATGTCTTCAGAAGTATGCTTCGATTTATCCTGAATATGATCTGCCGTTTTGACGCCATTGTTATTCGTTCCAATCAGAACATTATAATACGGGCAGTCGGGAATATATTTAATCCTTGCCAGCACCTGTCCGGTATTATTGCCGCCTTCACCTGCGTGACTATACCCGAACATGGCGGTATGAGTCCCGACAAACGCTAGGTTTGGCAGTCTTTCTAACAGCTTTTTCCGCCACCAATCGCCTTTTTCAGCCCAGGTAATGCTGTCGCCAATCATGCACAGCGGAATCTGTCCGCTCTTGACAATCGCCGAATAATCAAAATCATTGAACTGCCCGGAGTTTTTCAATGCTTCTCCGTCGGCTGCGGCAATAGTTCCTGCAATCATGCCAACCATAATTACTACCATCCATGTATATTTTTTTCAGATTCATTCGATGTTGGAAGTTCGAAGTTGAATGTTCGATGTTCATTCTTTCATGGTAAGCACTATCCCCATAGCTTTGTCCGGATGCTTGATCAGCAAGTCGGCAGCCTCGCCTACTTCCTTCAATGGTATGCAATGCGTGGTCATCGGCTCAACGATTAGCCTGTTTTCGGCAATCAGCTGGATTATTTCCCGCAGATTTCGCTGCGTGGTGAACTGCACGAAACCCGCCGGATAGTCTCTGCCGTATTCGTATTCAGGATCCTTATAACCGGCACCGGTCCTCGAGGCCGCCCGGATGTCCAGATTGCCGGAATGGGCTCCACCGCCAACATTGATCCTACATCCTCCGACCAGGATAATTCGGCCCATGGCATGGGTATCGGCTGACACTTTCATGCAGGATTTGACGGACTCAAACGCCGCCGTTGCTTCGCCGCCGAAAGCGAAAATTGCGAAATCCGCACCATAAGGAGAGGCGAATTTTTGGGTTTCTTCAACTGAATTCTGTGTTTTGAAATTTATGAAATTCCTGATTCCGCATTTCTTCGCTATTTTTAATCTGGAGTCAAAACCTTCCCAGCCGATCACTCTTGCACCGCTGAGTTGTGCAAGTTGCGCGGCTAGATTGCCGACAATTCCCAAGCCTAGCACTATGCCATATTCTCCGAGCTCCGGCACGGTTCTACGGATGGCCTGCAATGAAGTTGCTCCGAGACAAGCGTAAACCGCCTGTTCATAAGTAACAGAATCAGGAATCGGGGCAACCATGTTCACCGGAACGTTGGCATAATTGGCATGATGCGCCCCTGTACCGCCCATCGCGGCAACCCGCATTCCCACCTTTAAGCCTTTCACATCTCCTTTGACCTTTATGATCTCTCCTGCGTTTGCATAACCAAAAACACGAGCCGGAGCTTTCAGATTCGGAGTCGCGCGGAGTCCTGCGACACTCGCAATCTCGGTTCCGGGACTGATCAAGGAGGCATTTACCCTGATCCTGACTTCATGTTCCTTTAGCTCCGGAAGGTTTTCCGTAATCATCTTGACTTCGCCCTTGCCGGTAATCACTGCAACTTTTCTTTTTAACATCATTGGTCATTCCTTAATTAGTTCTAATAAACACTGCGAAAATATAAATCATCATCTCCCCCGACATGCCAAATTAACTTCAGGAGAAAAACCGTCAATTCAGTTCAACAATTGTAAGCGAATTCTTAGGCACATATAGCAAGTGAGATGTGGCGATGGGGCTTTCCGTAGCATTGCCCAGCAGAATACGGCATTTTTTTGCATTGGTTGACTTGAGTGTTACATCCGCATCCTGTCCGCCGCAATTGCCAATGGCCAGCAGCATAGCTCCGTCAGGCCTTACCCATATTCCAGTCTGCACCTCGGAGTTGGCGAGTATTTCCAAATTGGGGACGGACTGCCAAGGTGGATAAAAACGAGATTGCTCCGCCCCGAAGTCGCCTTTGATTTGCAATATCTGATAAACTAAAGTCATTTCCAAATATCTTGGATATAATCCCACTCCCTGGGGGATCAAGTACGCCAAAATGGCATTGGTATGAACTTTGGCGTCCAATTTAGGATTAATCATAGGCAGGAAATAGTTGACAATACCCCAGGGCTGCGATAGGTAGCGAGGGCGGAATTTATCGATAGTTAATAAGGTGTCGTACCCTTGCCCGGCACGAATTGGCTGCTTGAACCACTCCCCGCAAAACAGACTCGTAGCAAAACTATGCATAGGCGGAGCCACGGATCCCGATATGTGTATCCAAATATGGTAGTCGGGGAAATCCTTGCCATAATTTTCAAAATTAGGGCGATTAGGTTGATTCTCAACGTTACGCGCAGTCAAAGTTGCTGCTCTCTTAAGGAATTCCCGGATTTTCCTGACTGCATAAGTGGGTTGCAGAACACCAGTATCATCTATGTAGCCACAGCCATGAATGGCATTGCTGCACTCTACGGGCCATGCACCGTCAAAGTAGAGTCCGTCGGCTCCCGTTTTTTTCTCCACTTCGTTCAATTGATATAAGAGATAGTCCAAGTAAGAACTGTTGACACAGGACCGCACTTGTACGGACTCCTCCGATTTCCATTGTCTGATTGGCTGTTGCACCCATTCCTCATAGTAGTCAATATGCTCCGGTTGAACTTTTTCGGTAAATGAAATAGGAGCAAAGTAAGGAATGGCCATGACTTTCTCCTTATGGGCATTATCTACAGCGGCTTTCAGAATGTCATAGTCAATTCCGGCTGGATCACAGATATATTTCATGTAATTGCAATTATTTCGCCAAATAGTGCAAAACTTCATATATTTGGATAATTTAGGAAAATTATTTTTACGCTTATTTCCCCAGTTTTCGGTAACAGCCGAATCATAATGAGGAGGAAGCGGTTTTACCGGAGTCACCTGCAATCCAAATGACAAATGTAATTTGTCGATAGTTCCTTTGCCGGCAAAATTTACTTGCCAAATTACTTTTCCGCCTTTGTCTTCCAAGGTAAATGCATTTGTGGCTGGCGTACTGTGGAACATCTGTCGGGACTCATTTACGTAACCTAGGCCCCCCTCAGGTGTGCCTACCCAAAAATATACTTGCCAGGGGTATAGTTTTTTCCCTTTTTCAATCGTGCCGTTAAGCGCCCGATCAGGGGCTCCATGATAGAGATTCGCATATTGGGATTTAAATGTGGTCGACAAGGTTAATCCGTCAATAGCCGTAGGTTTGCCATTTTCTCCTGTAACATCTAATTCAAACCAAACTAACCCGTCGTATTCAATTTTGGCCGTGCAATTGACGGTCAGGTTGCCGCCGTTGCCACTGAGTTGCAGGTTAACTTCGGACGGAGACTGGTTAATAACTGTAAACTTAGTAAGCTTAACGGGGAAAAATTTTTCACCTTTTTGAACCATTAGCACAGGAGCGGTTTCCAAGGGGCCATATTGACTGGATTGATAGTTGAAAAACAGTGAATTGCCCCATGTATAAGTTCGATTCCACATGGTAATACTTTTCCCGTCAAGTGTCAGAGGGGCAAAGGGCTTAAGGATTTCATCCGATACTCCGACCTGGTTGTTTAACCATATTGGAGGAGGGGAAACGCTTAAGGTTTTCTTATCTTGCCTGTTTCCTTGAATGGCGCTGAAAGTATAATTGTCAAATGCCCAGCTTTGGTAATCCACTTCGATTTCGCCTGGACTTGTGGTTTTTTTCAGCATAACTTTGCCGTCTGATGCAGTGACAGTCAGCAGAATCTGGGCGGTTTCCACACTTTGAATTTTGATCTTGGCTTTTTTAGAACTGGGCAAATTGCTGATTTTAATTTCCAGCGGAGTGGGAATACTTAACTGCCCGGCAAGGCGAAATTGGGTATTCCCCGCCACTTTTAACTGCAAATCAAAAAAGTCGCATTGGAGGTTTGTCAATCGTTTTGAAACAGACTTAAATACTCCTGTAGGACTGGCACTGAATGGCTCCAGTGCCCCCATAATTTCATCGTAACCAGTATTGGTTCTAAAATAGGTTCCCTGTTTGAAACCCAATAAATCCATCTCGACGCCGAGGGCCAATTTGTCACTATTTAATAACTGTCCACTTATGCGGAAATCACCTGTCGCCGGACTACCAATATCATAAATTGCCAGGACTTGGGAAGTTTTGGGTAGTAATTTCATTGTGGCAAAATTCTCCACATCGTCGGCACCCTTTACAACTGCGGCAAAGGTGAAATTACCTCCGTCAATCCAAAAGATGTTGAATTTCCATTCTTCATTGGCGCAAGCATTCATTTTTAGCGAGGCAAGAGGTACGGCCATTTCGATAAACCAATACTTTTCAGGAAGGATTGCCAGATTTAGCCATTTGCTATTGGCATTTTTCTCTTCGCCAATGGCAATTTCCGCATCGCTATTCCAAGAACGATCCCCATTTAGCATATCGACGATTGAGCCGGATGCGGATATGGCAATACGACGGATCGATTCGTTCTCTCCGGAACTTGGCGCCAGCATGATATCCAGTATGCCATTATCTCGAAAAGTATCCATGTCATCAGATTTTCTTATGGGTAATGCAGGGCGTTTCTTGGGAACGATGACAAGGCAGTAGAAATTTTTGGTGTCATAGCTGCTTTTAACCAGTAACCCTGATTTTTCGCTTAGCATTCTCTTGCTGTAAAAATCTCTCATGCCTGTAAAGGCAGTGCAATCGCCCCATTCGTCAGTATCCAATTTGCCATCAATTCTTGGAGGTGTAGCAGTTTCGCCAATAGACACAAGCAATCCGCCTTTATTGTCGGCAAACTCTTTAAGGCGATTTTCGTATTTGATGTTTCCCGAGTCTGTGACTCCATGGAGGCAGCTTGCCGTTACACTTAGAAATATCCCTGAAATTATTTTTTTTAACATTTCCATTCGTCCATTATTGTTTTGTAAAAAAAGACTGATTGCCGTAAAACCATGGCTGAAACATGTATTTGGCCGCATTGGCTCCGGCAAAACCGCCTGGCACTATTTCCCTTAATGTTCGAGTTTCCGCATGACCGTCGAGAAATACCAGATTGCCGAAATTCCCATGCTTTATGTATTTGTATGCAACATTAATAGTCACCGAAAAGTATCCGTAAGGATAAGTAATGGTGCCATTGTCAACCAAGAACATTGTGGACTCGGGAGGGGAGGGCAAGTTTTTTATCGATCCGCTGGTATTTGTGAGTGAACCGGCAGTACCGTTATTAGTCAATCCTACTAAATTAAAACCGTAACTTACATAGGTGTCCGAGATGGTACCGAGTATATTGCCTGCGTCGATAGCCATTTTTTTGGATTCCGGACAGAGGAATACTGATTCAATGGGTAGCAAGAGCCTGTTGCTTGCATCAAATTTTTGACGGACATTTGCGTAATCAGCCAAATAGAGTGGCCATTTGGTATAAGTGGTGATTGTCGCTGGCATGGTGCAAGGCAGATACCAGTCTCCGTTGTCACCACGGTAGAGTTCTGCCGTAGTCCCCAATTGCTTAAGGTTGGAGACACAGCTGATACCTCGAGCTACACTTCTCGCTTTGGCAAGAGCCGGAAGGAGCATTGAAGCTAAAATGGCTATGATGGAAATCACCACCATCAATTCGATGAGCGTAAATTCTGAACTGACCCCGTCTTTGACATTTTGAAGCTTATTTGCTTTCATGTCACGCACCCTTCTTTCTGTTTTTTAATTTTGGAACGGCAATATTCGACAGTAAACAGGTCTCCGTCATAGCCTGCGTCGTCTAGGCGTAAATCGGACAAAAAGACTTTTTGTCCATTGTTTAACCAAGAAGTTTTGGCTGCCAATGCGGCAAGTTCCGGCTCCAGAAGTACCGCGTTGGATATTGGCGGCGAATCCGTATTGTTGGTCAAATAGGGCAATACCGCCTTGAGCAGTGAATGATAAATCCAAGTGTTGTCAATTTTCATTTGATAAAGTTTATTTTTGCTTGCAGCCGTAAAGTTGAAGGGCAACACCGCCGCTGTACCCACTGATATAACTGCACTTCTGGAGTTTTGGTATTCGAGTAAAATCTGCTTCTGTCCCGAAGTGCAAAGGTATTGGGCGCAAACAAGCCCTGATCCCATGATTTGACTGACTAATGAATATGTATGTATCCCATAATTAAAATCATCCATGCCTGCAAAAGAGTAGACAGTGTGGATTTTCTCTTCCGGGGTCGTCAGAGTTTGGAGTAATTCCTTGACTTCGGCAGTAAATCTTAGTGCCGAGCCTCCGGTAATACGGTATCCTTGTTTAAGCCATGCAAGTAATTGATTGACATCACGCATATTGCCGACAATCGGTTTATCGATAAATACGGATTTACCAGCTTCAATAAAGAGCCGCGCCTGTTCCAGATGGTGTTGCCAGTTAGCGGTGTGAATAATCACCCCGTCAACTAATTGAAGCATGTCTTCAAGATTTTCAGGCGTGTGTGGGATGCTCAGGCTCCTGCAAAACTGAGCGGCAAAACCAGCAGGACGCGTCTCTCCGGAATCCCAGGCGGCAACCACTTCGCAATCAACAATCTTGTCGGACACCAATTCCCGGATTATCGGAACCCATTTACTGGGATGCGAGGTACAAAGACCAACCAGTCCTATGCGGAAGCTCATTTTAAAGTCCTTTGCTTTTCATATAAATGTATTATATCACATTATTTTTATGATAAACAGAGTAATATTGGTTGAAAAGTATGTAAAAATCGCATATTATAAAAAATAAAGGACATGAATTCAGGTGTAATGATTATGACTGGGCTCAATAACGATTTTTTTAAACGCAAGTTAGAACTGAAAATGTACGGGTTTATGAATATCGATAAACCCCTCAAGAGTTCACGGGCAATACATGAACACACCTTTTGGCAGATCAATTTAGCGTGCTCAGGCGAAATTGTCCTATGGATAGATAATTGTGACCAGAAGTTCTGCGCTGGAGACATTGTCATAATTCCACCAGGGGTGCGGCATTATTTAGATTACAGTCAAACAGGGAGCTATAGCGGATTTTCCTTTAAATTCGCGCTCCCGGTAGATTTTTCCGGCAAAGACCAACTATTTTCCTTTATCCATACTAATGAAAAGAGCCGACAACTAATTGTAGCCATTACTAATCTATTCAAAGGATTCTTTCCTCAAAAAATGCGATGGCATAATCGCGAGTTCACGGTGACTTCGGATGCAAGTTACCCTATGCTTGTGGAGGATATCCTGTTTGGCACGTTGCGGTATTTCTATTTTATCAAACCCGCCAATCGACAGGAAGGGGAACTTTTTTTTAAAATCCGGGAGGCAATCGCCAAGCAGGGGGGGACGCCGTTGAGTATTGAAGGATTGGCCAAGGAATTGCGCTACTCTACCGGGCACCTTAGGGTATTAGTCAAAAAAAAGACTGGGAAATCAACCAAGACTTTTGTGGATGAAGAGAGAATGAAAATAGCAAAACATTACCTGCACTATTCTAATTTAAATGTCAGTGAATTAGCAGACCGCACCGGATTCTGTGATGTTTTCTACTTTAGAAAATTCTTTAAGAAATACGCAGGCGTCACTCCAAATAATTATCGCAAACGCTGCCGTATGGGCACGTCAAATCTTATTCGGGACTAAATCCGGCGCAATGAATTTTCCCCTGGAAAAACATGCTTGACAATTGGCACTGGATGCGTATAGTTATAAAAAATCAATACGCATAGGGGGTCTCATGAATGCAGGACGCTTAACTCTCAGCGCAGATCGGGATTCAATCGTACTCGCCCATAAATTGGCCAAGTCTGAGGGTACTAGTATATCGGCGATGTTTGTCAGCTACATTAAATCGCGGAGCCAGGGGAAATCAGTCGGGCGGCACCTCAGTCCCATGGCAAAAGAAGCCAGTGGAATGTTGGCCTCGTTGCCGGACGGGTTTGATTATAAAACCGTAATGAGTGACATTATTGCCAATAAATACGGGGTTGGAAAGTGAAAATATTTGTTGACACTAATGTCCTGCTTGATGTATTTCAGGAAAGGCGGCTGCATTACGATGGGTCTGTTTCTGTCTGGGATATGGCGGAACGGGGTCAGCTCTCAGGATTCATTTCGGCAATAAGCTTCAACAACATTTATTATATCGTTTCACGGTTTCGCGATAAAAAACATGCAAGTCGCGCAATTAAACTGTTGCGGGGAACATTCAGTCCGGTTCCCCTTGACGAGCAAATCCTTAATCAGGCAATTGATTCCAAGACGGATGATTTAGAAGATGCCATTCAGTTTTTCTCGGCTGTCCGCGTGTCGGCCAATTTTATCATTACCCGCAACAATAAAGATTTTCCAAAATCAAGCATTCCAGTTTTGACACCCGAGGAATTTCTTGCAATCATTGAATTAGGAGACAATACATGAGGTTTTTAGTTTTTCTTCTGCTGTTTTCACTGTCGTTCTTTTCATTTGACGGCATGGCCCAGTACACCACGGACGAGGGTAATGAGGCGAGAACCCTATGGCTGAAGGGGTTTGATATTTTCGACAAGGCCGAATCCACCGAAAAAAGGAACGATAAGAAAGCGGCACTCGCGCTTTATCAGGAATCAATGGGCTATTTTCACAAGGTGAAGGGGCAATACCCAAAATGGAACAGCGCGCTTGTGGAATACAGGCTGAAGATATGTGAAAGGAAAATTCAGACACTTCAGCCAGAGCTGTCACCTGCTGTTCCCAAAACCGCGACGACACCGGCGGAACCCGACAAATATATCAAACAGCTCAAGGATAGGATACTCCTCACGGAAAAACAGCTTGAGGAAACCCGGAATAAGCTTGAACTTTCAATTCAGTCCCTCAATGATGCGAGAAAAGAATCGGCCCTCGGCGTAAAATCGAAAGAGGAGGTTCAGTCAATATTGAGGGAGAAGAACGAAGTCGAAAAAAGATGCATCTCACTTTCGGAGGATGTGAAACGGCTACAGGCTGAAAGGGAAAAGAAAACGGACATGTCTGAATGGGCCGGGAAACTTGAAGCTGAACGCACAAAATCGAAAGTTCTCAGCGATGAAAACGTGAACCTTGTCGCGAAAAACAATGAGATCAAGGCGCAGTATCAGGCGGCCGCTTCGGACAGGATGGAACTTGATTATAAGGTGAAAGTGCTCTCTGACGCGCAGAAGACTTTCAACGATAAGATTGAAGCCGCCTCAAAAAGCGTGTCCGAGTACAGTTCGAAAGCAAGGGAATATGAAAAACGCAGCTCAACCCTTGAGAAAAGCATGGCGGATCTCCAGTTGAGGTTCGAGAAGGTCAAACAGGAAAACATAGGCCTGAACAAAAGCTTCAGGGATATTGCCGATAGTCCCGCCTCAGGCAATCTGGCGAAACAGCTTCAAGCCGACAATGACAGATTGAAAAAGGAAGCCGAGACGCTCGGCTCCAGAATTGAAAAGGAGGCTCTTGAGAAGGCAAAGGTCACCGACGAGAAAAAAGAAATTGCAGCCCGGCTTGTGAAAGTCGAATCTATTCTCATTGACACGAAGAATGAGAACCGGCAGATTTCGGCGGACATCGAGAACATGAGGCGGAAAGTCGTCGAGTCAGGCACGTCAACCGGCACGTACCAGAGCAATATTTCACAGCTTTCGGAGGAAAATAAATCACTGAAATCTGAGGTGGAATCCCTTGCCGGACGGCTTGACAGGCTCGGCAGGAAGAACATGGAACTTGCCGATACGGCCAAGAACTTGGATGCGTTTGAGGCGAAATATGACAAACTCTCCGGGGAAAATACTGCGGTAGTCAAAGACAATGAGAAACTGAAGGAGCAGTTGTCGGAATTCGAGAGGGCCAGGTCGGAACTGGACAAAGCTAAAAAGGACAGGGAAGAGAATGCAAAGAAAATCGCTGAGCTCCAGAAAGACCTGAATTCCAGGAACGGCGACATTGACGCCAAAACCAGGGAACTCGCGAAGACCGGCGATATTTTTCGGAAATATTCCGAGTTGGAAAAGACAAACGCAGACCTTGCCGGGAAGAATGCGGATCTCGCAAAGGCAAACACCGACATCTCGAAGAAAGCGGATGAGCTGACAAGGAAAATTGCCGACTTGAACAAGACAGGCGAGTATCTTGCCAGGACAAATGGGGAGTCGGGGAAAAAGATTGAAGAGCTTTCGGCGGAGATTGGAAAAAAGAATGAATCACTAGCTAAAAAGGACGCGGAAATAAAAACCGCACTTAAGACTGCAGCCTCCGACAATATTTCCGAAGAGCTGAAGAAGCAGTTGAGATCAAAGAACGACGAATACGCAAAAATTGAAGGTGAAAGAGATGAGCTGAAAACCAGAATTTACAAACTGACCGCTGAAATTGAAAGCCAGAAGAAAATCAGTACGCCGGCGAAAACCGCAAAAGCGGGTGCGGTGGAAATAAAGTCCAAGGAGGTTGTAAAGGAAAATGTCAAGATTCCTAATGAGGGTGAAATCAATCTTCTTCTTCAGGAGGGCGACAATGCCGACAAGAAGGGAAACAGGCAGGCTGCAATATGGCATTACGAGAAAATCCTGACATTGGCGCCTGAGAACAATCCCGCCCTGACCAGGCTCGCATATATTTATTCAGACCGTGGCGACGATGACAAGACCCTGAAATATGTGGAAAGGTCGCTCTGCTATGAACCGTACGATATCCCCAAACTGCTTATTGCGGCATTCGCATATATCAGGAAAAACGAATATTATCTGGCTCTTGGCGTTCTCAGCAGGGCAGCGGCACAGGATCCCAAGAATCCGGAATTGCAGCGTTATCTCGGAATAGCATGCAGCAATCTCGGCTGGGTCGAATCCGCAGAAAGGCAGTTTGGCAACGCCTTTGAACTTGATCCCAAATCTTCCGAAACCGCTTTCAACCTCGCAGTTCTCCTTGCAACCTGCGACCCTCCGAGAATGCCTGAAGCGAGGAAGTGGTATAGGAAAGCTAGGGAACTCGGCGCCGAAACCGACCCTGGCATGGAAAGGCTTTTCAAGGAATAGGGGGCTACATTGCTATCAGAGCCAATTTCAAAACTACGGCTCGGACAAGCCTCGCCCTCCATTTTTATCCACCGCGGCGTGATGGAGGGTTTTGCTTGTCAAAACCGTTTCTTGAGTTTTGAAATTACCTCATCAGAATATCCAATATCGATCTCCCCACTTCGCCAGGGAGGCTACGAGGGACAGGATAGGCCGAGAGGGTAGGCACGGAATGGAATATCCAATAACGAAGTAGAGCCGACCAGACGGTCGGCGTTCCCGGGAACGCCAAGCAAATCGGGGGGCATCATGGAAGACGGACACCTGAAGAATTTCCTTTTCCCGAAGATTACACTGAAATATTTCATCAGAGTTCTGCTTGTCGCCGTTATTGCATACGTTGTTTTCGGGCATGTCTGCATTCCCATGAGGCTCAATGGAAGCAGTATGGAGCCTGTATACCACGATGGCGGAATTAACTTCTGCTGGACCCCGTCATACTGGTTTGAAAACCCGGAGCGGGGCGATGTGGTGATGGTCAGGCTATCCGGGAAAAAAATAATGTTCCTGAAACGGATCGTGGCCTTGGCCGGAGAGACCGTTGAATTCAGGGACGGAAAAATCCTGATAAACGGAAAATTGTTAAATGAACCTTATGTCAGATTCCCATGTGACTGGAATCTTCCTCCCAGAAAAGTTGAAGCCGGAGCCGTGTACGTTGTCGGAGACAACCGTGACATGGGTATTGACAATCATGTCTTTGGCCAGACATCTGCTGTGAGGATCATGGGGACGCCACTGTGGTAACCGAGAACAGCTTGATTTTTATGTTTTTTTTCACATTTTGAGTGGGTAGACACACGAAATATAAAAAATTTGAATATCCAATATTCAACACGGAATGTCCAATATCCAAGCAAATTGTATTTTCGACGGAATCTGATACAAGCCCCGGAGAAGCCGGATAAGTTTAAATATGAAGTTTAAAATAATCATAACATTTGTCCTTATTGCAGTTCTTGGCGTGACGGCATCCGTTTACCTGTTTCCGGGCGACAGGGCGAAGATAAGGAGGCAGTTCGAATCGCTTTCCGGCTTTGTTTCCAAGGAAAAGGGGGAATCCGCGTTTGTGATGGCGTACAAGGTTAACGCCCTGGCTTCACTTTTTGACGACAGCTGTTCCTTTGAGTTTTCACAGAATTATATGACCGGGGAATACAGTCCCGAACAGATAACGGGCCATGCCGTAAAAGGACGCGCGCAATTTTCAAGGATATCCCTGACCTTTTACGATATGGTTCCGGAGATTCAAAAAGATATTGCCGTAGTTGAAACGACCGTGAGATTCCATGGTGAGCTCAGGGATTCCAGCAAATTCACTGAGGACACGCGTGAAATCCGGTGCAGCCTGAAAAAAAACGGCGGCAAATGGAAGTTCACAAGTTTCAAAGTGGTGGAAGTCCTGAAGAAATAGTCTTAAATTAGGCGGCCATCCCAGTCATCCGACGGGGCAAGAAGGCCGCAACTCTAGTAGAATAGTTACAGAGTTGCAAAGGCACATAGGCACAAAGCAGAGAATGCATGAGCCAAAGCGGCATGACCAACGCCCAGCTTGAATGTATTTTCACTTCCTGCTCTTATCTCCTGGCATTTTTTGTTATCTTCTTTCACTTTGTGCCTCTGTGCCTTTGCAACTCTGTGCCATAAAGAGCCGTTAGATCTATTACAAACTTTGAAATTCCTGTTTCTTAAAAGTAACTCGGCTTTCCAGCCCGAGGCTGATCTAGTTTCATAACTTTGGAAAAGAAGAATCTCGGGCTGGAAAGCCCGAGCTACTTCAGGTATTTTCCGGCGCGTTTTCCAGTGGGGGCGCCGTCTTCCCAGGTGAGGACGCCGTTGACCCAGACTTTCAGTATTCCTTCAGAAATCCTGTGGGGATCTGCGAAGTTCGCGGGAGTACCCAGTTTGTCTGGGTTGAAAAGAACCAAGTCTGCGGCCTGTTCCACGACAATTCTTCCTCGGTCGTGCAGATGGTATATGTCGGCTGGCAGCGACGTGATTTTCCTTATGGTTTTCTCGAGGCTCAGTTTTTTTCTCACGATATTTATGAATCTGGGGAAGGACCCGAAGCCTCTCGGATGGCTTCTGCCGAGGGAATAATCAAGGGGCCGCGCAGTTTCATCGGAACCGCAGGCGACATAATCCTGGTTGAGAATCCTTTCCATATTCTCCTCGGACATGCCGGCCGAAGCGGCTGTCGCTCCGGCAGTGTCATCCCTGAGTATCGATGCGCAGATGTCCCATGGATTCATTTCGGACATTGATGCGAAATCCGCAAAGGTTTTCCCGAATCCCTTTTCCGCGAACTTGGCGGTCGTACTGATAAGCCTGAGGGTTTTCCATCTTTCTTCAGGTAGGTGCTTGAGGATTCCTGTAAATTCTGCGAAGTTCGCAGGATCTTGAATATGGTCGTGGAGTTTTATGTCATCCATCCTGTCGTACGGATCCGGCAGGTAGGAACTGAGCTGAGTCATTGATTCGGTGTAGGGGTATCTGTCCGCAGTCAGATGGATACCGTTATGATGGGCCTGTGAAATCCGCTGAAAAACATCGTCTATTTTATGCCAGTTTTCCCGGCCCGCCGTCTTGAGATGGCTGATGTGCAGTTTTTTCTGTCCGGATTTCATGACTGCGGCAACAGCCTCGTCAATCGATTCCAGGAGAAGCGACGCTTCACTGCGGAGATGAGTTGTATAGGGTTTGTTTGTACGGGATAGCTCTTCCAAGAGCGTTACGATTTCTTTTTCCCCGGAAAATTTTCCGGGAATGTAGAAAAAGCCCGAGGACAGTCCCGCCGCCCCGTTGCCTATGGAAACGCCGAGAAGGGTTTTCATGGTGTTGAGTTCGCTGGAAGAGGGTTTCAGGTCGCCGTATCCCATGACGGCTGCGCGGAGAGTGTTGTGCCCGCACAGGGAACTCAGGTTTATTGCGGGCCGCACCCTGTCAATCAGCTCGGAATAATCGTCGGCGTCTTTCCAGCTTATTTTAACATTGTAATGCTTGTAGAGTTCCTGAAGGTGTTCTCGGTTGTGTCTTGTCACCGGAAAAACAGAGAGGCCGCAGTTTCCGGAAATTTCGGTCGTGATCCCCTGTGATATCTTTCCGGTGGATTCTGGCGCGGCGATGACGGAAACATCGGAATGCCCGTGGGTGTCGATGAATCCCGGGGCGAGAATGAAGCCTTCCGCATCTATGATTTTTCCGCCGGCTGACGGCAGATTTTTCCCGACAGCTGTTATCTTTCCGCCTGAAACGCTAACGGCACCATTGAAAGAAGGTCCGCCGGAACCGTCTATTATGAGTGCATTTTGTATGATGAAGTCAGAGGTCATAGTTAATTATATCAGAAAATTGAATCCACATCCATGCATCCGTTCAGGACTCTTATGATTTCAATCTTCTGATTTCCTATACGATAAAAAATTATATATCCTTTGTAAGTCAGACTTCGCATTCCTGGCATTAATTCATCGCGAGTGCGCCCCATTTCCGGTATTTTTAACAGATTCTTACAAGCGGAATGAATTTTATCGATGAAAGTATCTGCGGCATGGTAATTGTCCAAGGCTATATAGCTCCAAATATCTGTCAGGTCTTCGATAGCCTGTCTGGAAATTATCAGCTTTAGTTGCTTCATTTTACAAGCTTCTTGCGTCCAGATGATTTTATACCGGCAACTGTTTTTTCCGTGAACTCTTCTGATAGTCCGGTCTCAATTTGTTTTAAACCCAGACGCAATTCCGATTTAAGTTCAGCCAACAATATTTCTTTTTGCTGGTCGCGGTCTTTGAGCAAACGGAGACTTTCCCGAATGACTTCGCTTGCGGAATTGTAGAAGCCTCTTTTTACTTTTCCATGTACCCAAGAATCCAGTTCCGAAGTCAATGACACGTTCATATTACTAATCCTTAAAGATATGGTTGATGTAATGTGTTCAATATATGACAATAACAAGATATGTCAATGTTTGGTATTGACATGGATTTTTCTTTTCACCTTAGTCCCTTACGGAAAATTATAGCAAACGGTTTTGCGATGTTTTCAGTATGCCAGTTTCGATGAAACTGGCTCGGGAGGCGTTTTCATCGAAAACGCCATACTTCAGTAGAAAGTGCTATTAGCCCAAGTAAAACTGACACGTTACGGGAAGCCGGTGTTTTTTGTCTCTATTTACTTGATTATTCCGGTTCCTGTTATCCTTTCTTAAATATGAAAATTAAAATATATTTCCCAGCCTATGGGAAAATCAATGGAGAATCTTATAAAGGGGGATTTTATTTATGGAAGTAATCATACGTCCAGACAATGGCGAGGCGGTTGAACTTGCGGCAAGGGTGATTGCAAAGGAGTTGCGTGAAAAGCCGACACTTGTGCTGGGGCTGGCGACGGGCAATACGATGGAACCGCTTTATGCGAGGCTCGCGCAGATGCACAAGAAGGAGAAGCTGGACTTTTCGCTTTGCCGGACATTCAACCTGGACGAATATGTCGGACTTGCCGAGACCCATAAAAATTCATACCGGCGCTATATGAACGAACACCTTTTCAGCAAGATCAATATTGACATCAGAAACACCCATCTCCCCCACGGCATCTCAGATGATCACGACAGTGACTGTGAAAAATACGAGGATGAGATTGAGGAGTGTGGCGGAATAGACTTGCAGCTCCTCAGTATCGGAAAATCGGGGCATATAGGGTTTAACGAGCCGCTCTCTGCGTTTTTCTCAAGGACGAGGGTGAAAGCGCTCACCCCTATGACCATCGCCCAGAATTCCCCTCTTTTCGATAGGCCTGAGGAAATGCCGAAACGAGCCATTACCATGGGGGTGGGGACAATTCTGGAGGCGAAAAGGATTGTGACTCTCGTTGTTGGAGGAGCAAAGGCGGAAATACTGGCAAAAGCGGTTGAAGGCCCGGTTACATCCATGGTCTCCGCATCGGCACTGCAGTTGCACCAGAAATGCATTGTCATCACCGACGAAAAGGCCGCCGCGAATCTTCAGGGCAGGGACTATTACCGGTGGATATTTGAAAACGAGCCCGAATGGGAGGAGTTCAGATAAATTTCGTGGACGCGAAATTTAAATATGGATAAATATTGCATGAATGTTGGATAAAACTTTCATCGCATTGCTATTTAGTTCTTTTTAAATATTTTTCCTCCTGTTAAACTAAAAAATTTATTATTTTATAACATGAGGGAAAATATATGCAGACGCCATTCTATGGTCACGTGAGACAGTACGAAAGCATCAAAAAAGAAATTGATGCGAACATCAATGAAGTGCTGATGAGCGGACAGCATGTTCTTGGTCCGATGCTCGGGAAATTCGAAAAGGAGCTTGGCCAGTATTTTGGATGCAAGCACGCCATCGGCGTAGGAAACGGAACTGATGCCATCTGGCTCGCCCTCATGGCGATGGGGATCGGCAACGGCGACGAAGTCATCACTCATCCCAACACATTTTTCGCCACGGCTGAAGCCGCATGGATTGCCGGATGTAAGATTGTTTTTGTTGACTGCGATGAAAAAACACGTTGCATAGACCCTTCAAAAATAGAAGCCGCAATTACTCCGAGGACAAAAGGCCATCATCCCCGTCCACCTCTACGGACAGTGCGCCGACATGGCGGCAATCAGGAAGATAGCGGACAAGCACAAGCTCAAGGTCATCGAAGACAATGCTCAGGCTATTGACGCCAGGGGTGACACTTTTAAGCAGGGTGAGCTTTCCGATGCCGTTGCGACAAGTTTCATCATTCAGAAGAATCTTGGCTGTTTCGGTGACGGTGGGGCACTCTTCACAAATGATGACGGCATCAACGAAAAAGTCCGCAAACTGCGCAGTCACGGTTCGAGTAAACGCGACCACCACTCATACGGATTCAACAGCCGTCTCGATGATCTCCAGGCAGGCATCCTCAGCGCAAAGCTGAAACACTTTGTGGAATGGTCAGATAGGAGAATCACTCTTGCGAAACGCTATACCGAAGGGCTCAAAGGGGTGAAATCAATGACTCTCCCCTATGTCAAGCCCGGATATCGTCACGTGTTCCATCTCTACGTGGTGGAGACGAAAGACGCCAGCAGGCGCAATGACATGGTTAAATTCCTTGTTGACAACGGGGTTGATGCCAAGACACATTACTCCATCGCCATCCACAAACAGGAAGGGTTCCCGTGGGGTAAGGAATACAGTATCGCCGGTTCTGTTGCGAATGCCGAGAAGAACGCAGCTTCATGCGTATCACTTCCGATGTTCCCGGAACTTACCGAGAAGGAAGTCGACTATTCCATAGAGAAGGTTCTCGAATGGGATAAAAAGAACTCGTAATATTTGAATTAAAAAATGCGGCCGCGCCTCCAATGAGGTTGCGGCTGCTTAATTTAAAGACAAAAGGTTTAAACACCCAACATCCAACACTCAATTTCCAATTTTCATCGGAATTGAATTTTAAAAAGAACTTAACTTGGACATTGGACCTGTCCTGAGTTTATCGAAGGATATTCCTTGTTGGATATTGGATATTCGTCTTTGGTTGCTTAATTTTAAAGAATGTGGTACAGGCGTCTCGCCTGTGTTTTAATATAAGGACAAGAACAGGCGAGACGCCTGTATCACATTATAACAGATGCCACCAAGGGTGGTGGCGTTCCATAAGAGTTGCGGCTTCCAGCCGCCTAATTTAACGTTAAGGAATTTCAAAAGAACCACAGGCGAGACGCCTGTTTCACATTTCTGAAGGAATTCTAAAGAATGTGGTACAGCCGTCTCGGCTGTAATTAAAGTTGCGGCTTCCAGCCGCCTGAATTAAGGATATATCTCATATGGAAAAGTTTACTGTAATGATTGTCGGAATGGGGAAACGCGGCAAGCACCATGCCACGGCTTTCAATGCGAATCCGAATTTTCAGGTTACCGGAATATGCGACATCGATGAGGAAAAGCTCAAGGCTGCGGCTCCGTCTCTTGGAAATCCGGCCATCGGAACCGATGCTGCAAAAATGGCTAAGGAAATCAAGCCGGATGTCTTCTGTTTCTGCACAATGCCCCATATCAGGACGGATATGCTGAAAATCGCAGTCGACTGCGGTGCGAAAATGGTGGCCTTTGAAAAGCCTGTTGCACTCACCATGAATGAGGCATTGAAGTTGAAGGCCCTAGTTGATAAAAACGGGATCAAGGCAGTGGTGAGCCACCAGCACCGTTACTGGGCTCATTACCGCAAAATCATGGAAATAGCGGAAAGCGGCGACCTCGGCAGGATACAGATGATTTATGCGAGCGCCACTGGTTGGATGACACATATGATGAGTCACATGGTTGACTATATGCGCTGGTATAACGGAAACGCCGAAGCCGAATGGGTTATGGGACAGGCTTCAGGGAAATCAAAGCTGAGCGACAATCATCCTTCCCCCGACTACATTGCCGGAGTAATACAGTTTGCGAACAGTGTTCGCGGGATAGTTGAATGCGGCGCAGGCGCACCGGATCAGCCTGAAGTTGCAAAATGGTGGGGGAAAAACCGCATCTGTGTCCAGGGTACCGAGGGATTTGCCGAAGTTCTTACAAATGGCGGATGGCGTGTTGTCACCGCAAAAGGAGTCATGAAGGGCGAGGGCGCAATGAATTATGATATTGACATGCCTCCTTATATCCAGGAAATGGCCGACTGGCTCATGAACGGCAAGGTCCACCAGTGAAATTTCGCAAACGCCTTCAAAGGCTGCGAGATAGTCAACGGGATCATTCGTTCCTCCATTCAGGGCGGACAGATAAAACTGCCCATATGTGAAGGTCCGGATGAAATTGCCGAGCTTAAGGGGAAACTTTCCGAAAAGAAAGCCATTGCCAATTCATTCAACAAGATTGAATTTCCCGGCTGCGAATAAAATCACAGGCATTTTCGCCTGTTGAATGAATGCGTCTTTTCTCTTCTGCGAATTGCGAAATCAGAACATGCCTTACGGCACAACAGTAAGATAATTTTTTCAAGTCTTCGTCTTCTTATTCGTAATTCGTAATTTCTCCCGAACTCCCTAGCTTTAGAACTTTAGAACTTCCGCACTCCAGAACTTCCCCCCTCTCCTCCTGGTCATTCAACGTTGGCGCTGACTCCTCAATATTGAGATCACTTCAATGAAGAGGAAGAAGATGATGGCGAGTGCAAGGTAGAGCGCCTGGGGATGTGATACGAAGAAGCCGTGGAACTTGTCTCCGAAGAAACACAGGGAGGTGAGAAGCAGGAGTCCCGCAATGAAAATACCTTTCCAGTTGCCGGAGAACCAGCTGGCGATTTTCTCTTCGCTTGCAGGCTTGACATAGCGCGTGTGGAGTTGGAATCCGATTATCCCCAGCACGATGCAGGTGAACGGGAGAATATTGACATGGAATACTTTCTTGTCGAGTTCATTGCTCCCGGAAAGAATCATCTCTATCGCCACGAAAAGGATTATCAGCAGTCCTAGCCATTGTATCTGCGGGTATCTGTCCATTTTTCCGGCGATGTAACTGGAAGCCACCGCCATGAGTATGATCGAGAATACCAGGCCGATGCCCAGTATCAGTAAGTTTTCCCCAGCGGCTCCGGCGACGGCGAGGACATTGTCCAGGCTCATTGAGACATCGGCAAGGATGATCAGCCATATCGCTCCGGCAAGTGAGCGGACCGATCCCGTCTTACCATCCGCCTGTCCCGCATGTTTCTCCGCACGGAGTTCGCTGTAGAATTTCCATGCGACATACAGGAGCAGTATGCCCCCTGCAAATTTCAGGCCGATGACTTTCATCAGCATTACCGCGGTGCATGCGAAGATTATCCTGAGGACGGTCGCCAGCATCACGCCGATCGCAATGGCCTTTTTCCGTTCCGCGCCATGAAGGGTTTTCGTGGCAAGTCCGATGACAATCGCATTGTCGCCGCTCATTACAATGTCGATGAGCATTACATTCACTAGGGCGAAGAATCCCGCCGGTGTGAGAATTCCGGATACCTGTGAGAGAATCTGTTCCATGAATCTTATATCTCCGCCTTGTTGTTGAGTCTGATGTGTCTGGTTCTGAATATATCATCCGTTTCGGAATAAAAAATTATCCGGCATTTCTTTTTTGATTTTATGGTAGTTTTTCCCTGTTTCTTGTATATATTTCCGCCGCAAGGGTTCGCTTGAAAATTTTTAAGCGAGCCTTAACCCAATGCAGGCGAAAATATATGTTCAAGGATATTATAATCAGGGGTGCGAGACAGCACAATCTCAAGGGGATAAACGTAACCATTCCCAGGCACAAGCTTGTTGTCATCACCGGACTCAGCGGTTCCGGTAAATCATCGCTGGCTTTCGACACGCTCTATGCGGAGGGCCAGCGCCGCTATGTTGAAAGCCTTTCTTCGTATGCAAGGCAGTTCCTCGACCAGATGCAGAAACCCGATGTCGAACACATAGAGGGACTTTCCCCGGCAATCGCAATCGAACAGCGGACAGCCGGAAGCAACCCGCGTTCCACTGTCGCCACCACCACGGAAATCTACGATTATCTCCGTCTTCTCTATGCCCATATCGGCAAACCGCACTGTCCGAAATGCGGTGTTGCGATAAAAGGCCAGAGCGCCGAGGCGATCTGCGAAAAACTCCTGAATCTTCCGCCCGGCAGGAAAATGATGATTCTCGCGCCCTATGTCAGCGGCCGTAAAGGCGAGCAGAAAGACATACTGGATAAATTGAAACGCGATGGATTCGTAAGGGCGCGGATTGACGGCGAAATCTTCGAGCTTGACGGAAAACTGCCGAAACTGGAGAAAAACATCCGTCACAGCATAGATGCCGTTGTCGATCGCCTTGTCACCGGAAAAACCGAATCGTCACGGCTTAATGATTCCGTCGAGCTAGCACTCAGATGCGGCGAAGGCATCATCTCCATCCTGTTGGAAAATCCCGACGGGAAAAAGGATAAATGGACTGAAGAGCAGATCAGCGAGCAACTTGCCTGTGTCAAATGCGGAATCAGTTTTGGACAGCTCGCCCCGCGCAACTTTTCCTTCAACAGCCCGTACGGCGCATGTCCCGTCTGCAACGGTCTAGGCACAATGCTTGTTTTCGCTCCTGAACTTGTCGTTCCCGATCCTGAAAAACCGATAAAAAAAGGTGCCATCCCCGCCTGGCGCAGAGGACCGCGCCGCCTTCTCATCTACTATAATCACCTCCTGCGGTGCATTGCAGAACATTATAAATTCCCCGATATGACAAGCGTTCCGTTCAAGGATATTCCGAAGAAGATCCAGGATGTCCTCATCAACGGCAGCGGGGACGAGATAATCAGTTTCGACTACTGGCGCTCCGGCAAGATGCACAAGCTCGACAAACCGTTCGAGGGCGTCCTGAAAAATCTCCAGCGCCGTTATCTCGAAACCGAAAGCGAAGCCGTCCGCGAACGCCTCAAAAACTACATGCGCCGCATGAAATGCACGACCTGCGACGGACACCGACTCCGCCCCGAAAGCCTAGCTGTAAAAGTCGGAAATCTCGGGATCCACCAGTACAATGAACTCACCGTTTCAGAAGCCGATTTGTTTTTCGAGAAACTGAAGCTCACTGACGAGGAGAAGATCATCGCCCACGAGGTGGTCCGCGAAATCCGCAGCCGTCTCTCTTTCCTGAAGGATGTCGGACTTTCATATCTGACCATCAACCGTGAAAGCGGAACCCTTTCCGGCGGGGAGGCCCAGCGCATCCGGCTTGCGACACAGATCGGCAGCGGTCTCACAGGCGTACTCTACATACTCGACGAACCCAGCATCGGACTGCACCAGAAGGACAATGTCAAACTCCTGAACACCCTCGAAAAACTGCGCGACACGGGAAACACCGTCATTGTAGTCGAACACGACCTCGACACTGTCAGGCGAGCCGATTATGTGATCGACCTTGGACCAGGCGCGGGCAGGCACGGTGGCGAAGTCGTAGCCGCAGGAACTCCGGCGGAAGTCGAGAAAACCAAAACCTCCATCACCGGAAAATATCTGTCCGGTGAAAAATCCATTCCGCTTCCAAAGAAGAGAATCAAAGGCAACGGCACATTCCTTTCAATAGAAGGTGCCGAACACAACAACCTGAAAAAGATAAACGTGAAAATCCCGCTCGGGACTTTTTGCTGCGTCACCGGCGTTTCAGGTTCCGGAAAAAGCAGTCTTATCGACGATACGCTCCGCGTCGCGCTTGACCGACACTTCGACATCGGGACGGACATGCCTGGAAAACACAAACGCATCTCCGGGCTTGAACACATCGGCAAGGCGATCGTAATAGACCAGAGTCCGATCGGACGGACCCCGCGTTCAAATCCCGCGACATACACAGACGCATTCGGCATCATCCGCGATCTTTATTCCAGGCTTCCAGAATCGAAGATGCGCGGCTACAAATCGGGCAGATTCAGCTTCAACGTCAAAGGCGGACGCTGTGAGGAATGCAAAGGCGACGGCATGAAAAAAATAGAAATGCAGTTCCTTCCAGAGGTTTATGTCACATGCGCCGCCTGCAAGGGTAGACGTTTCAACCGCGAGACGCTCAGCGTCCTTTTCAAGGGCAGAAGCATCGCCGACGTTCTCGAGATGACAGTCAGCGATGCAAGCGAATTCTTCTCGGCGATACCGAAACTCCACCGCAAGCTCAAGACGCTGGAGGAAGTCGGACTCGGATACATTCATCTCGGACAGCCCGCCACGACCCTTTCCGGCGGCGAAGCACAGCGCGTCAAACTTTCTGCGGAACTCGCAAGGATTCCGCGCGGACACACCCTCTATATCCTGGACGAGCCGACAACCGGCCTTCACATCGCCGATGTCGATAAGCTTCTCGAAGTCCTGATGCGGCTCCGCGACCACGGCAACACAGTTCTAGTTGTCGAACACAATCTCGAACTGATAAAAACTGCGGATCACATAATCGATCTTGGTCCGGACGGCGGTGACAAAGGCGGTCAGCTGGTGGCGGAAGGCACGCCGGAACAAGTCGCGAAAAACCCAAAATCCTACACCGGCCAGTTTCTCTCGGAGATTCTGATTTGATATTAGGGGAAACCAGCTTAAATTCCGAGCTTGAATTTTGTTTTTCGGCGTAATTAAGCAAGGAACGCCGGCAACTTGCCGGCACTTATTGTTTTATCATTATGCCCCTAGAGTTTGCTTGGCGGAAGTCTTTCCGCACAGGAAATACGTGGAGCCGACCAGACGGTCAGCGTTCCCGGGAACGCCAAGCGTCTGCTTGGCTTAAAGAATGTGCGGAAATATTTCCGCCGAGCTAGGTTGGTGGCGTTCCAATAAATAGAATGTTGGATGAGGAAGGATTCGGAAAAGGTTTAAGTTATTAAGAAATTCTTAATAACTGTGCTGATGGCAAAAAATAAATAAGCAACAGGAAAAATATTCAAATGAAAAAAACAAAATCGGATTCTAAAATTGAAAAGGCGGTGAAAGCTTTCGTCGCCAGTGCCGACAAGGCTTTCACCGCTGAAAACGTTGCCGAGGAAATTGGCGGGGCGTTGAAGCTTGATATCGTGGAAATAATTCATAAGATCGAGGATCTGCTTGCGGGGGACGATTCATTGCTCGATATCACAAAGGAAGATGAGCTTCGCGAAACATATATTCCGAGGAGGAAATTTTTCGACAAGGCGGAATTCTGCATTTCACCGACACAGGAGGAAATAGAGAAGGGGATACTTTTTCCAGGGCACCGCTTCCATCCGTTCCTTAATCCGGATATCCTCCCTTTCGATGCCGTCCTGAAACCGGAAAATTCGGAATCGGCATTGAAGATGAAAACAGTCAATGATTTTAAAATAAAAGATCTCGTGATTTACCATTCCCTTCTCGGTACGGAGCTGATGTTGTCGTATCTCATCATGAACGACAAGTCGAATCTCAACGCCTTTGATCCGGGAAAAGAGAATGCGGTGAAGCTGAAGATGAAAGTGTTCGACATGAAGGAGTTTTACAAAAAACATTCTTTCAAGCTCGGAGACGCCCTTCTTGCGAGCGTAGATGACTGCGATGAGGGGGTTTTCCGTTTCAGCGTCCTTCCCGGTTCCGAGAAGCAGAGCCACTTTGCGGATATCCAAGTATGGGTTTCCAAAATGGAGAACGCCCTCATGAACGTGTTTGACAAGTTCGGTCCGGCTATTGACATTCCGTCCCAGCTGGAGCAGGCATTGATAACTGACCCTTCCATGATGGAGCATGTCTTCGTAAGTTACGGCGAATTCCTCAATATCACTCAGAAGATATGCATCAAGCCGTTCGGGGCGAAGACAAGCGTACTGTGGCGCGTCAATGAAAATCCTGTGGACAGCCTCGACATGAATCCGGAGTTCACAGTTTCAACCGGCAGTGTCGAAAGCATGGAAAAGATCCTCGCTGAAATCGGAGTAAGCTTGAGGACACATGAAATCGAGGCGTTCATGAGGGATGAACTGCATCACGGCAGGAAATCACTTGAAGCCGTCAGCGAGCGGTGTTTTTCCGGGCGCGACCTGATTTTCAGCGATGAGGCCCAGGAGGTTGCGTTTGATAATTTCATGGACGAGCTCTGGGAGGAGGTAACGGAAGACTACAACAGGTTTACAGATGAAGTGCACGGGAAGATCAGGTCAAAGGCTCTTGCCCTTGTCGAGGAACAGATGGCGTTCCTGCGCAGTATTGACAGGATGAGGGTGATGCCGGACCAGCTTCCCAGAGAGGAGATGCTTGCGTTCTCTGAAATCAGCGGCATCCTCAGCCAGCTTCTCGACATCCTGAACAACGCCAAAAACAACATAGGCGGTGACGAGGCCGGCGGAATGATGGAGATGCTCGACCAGACTGTTCAAACAGTGGCCGCCATCAAAGCCTCCATGAAAAGTAAGATTCCAGGGCTCGAGTAGGGGGCAACTGCCATTAATTTTATTCTATATATCTTTTTCCGCATGGGCTTCACGCATGCGGAAAAAGATTTCTTCAAGGAAAGCCCATAGTAAAAATCCGAAATACGGTCTATTTTAGTGTTTCAAGGTTAGGGGATTTCAAAGTCTGATGCTTATATCGAGTTGCATTCATCGGGGAAGGAACGCGTCAGCAGAGTGACGCGGCTACAACGGCACTCTGTTGCCGTGCTCTTTGGTTGCGACTTAGTATTAGGCATTCTTAATTAAAAGAGTGTGGAACAGGCGTCTCGCCTGTTTTCCAAGAAGAAAGAAATAAGAACAGGCGAGACGCCTGTTCCACGTTGAAGAGTTGCTGCAAAGCCGCCTAATTTAATCGTATAGGAAATTGTATTTTAAGGAACGCCGGTCTCCAGACCGGCTTTAATGGTAAATGACAAAAGAGCCGAACTGGAGTTCGGCGTTCCATAAAAAGTCCCGGCGGAGCCGGTTAATTCAAATAAGATCTGGGGAATCGGAATATGTCATTGAATATCATTGCTGAACTTTCAAGGTTGTACGGTGCGGATCCGCGTTTTGTCCTTGCAGGCGGCGGTAACACATCCTACAAGGATGGGACCAATCTTTATATCAAGCCGAGCGGAACCGCCCTTGCGGACATGACCGAAAATGATTTTGTGAAGATGGACAGGAAGAAAATCCGGGAGATATTCAGCATGGTTCCGCCAGTCGACGCGAGCGAACGCGAAGCTTTCGTGAAGAAGGTTATGGAAAATGCCGTCTGCCATGACAGTTCGGGGCGCCCCTCGGTGGAGGCTCCTGTCCATGAGGCTATGAATTTAACTTTTGTCGTACATCTTCATCCTGCGCTTGTCAACGGAATGACATGCGGGATCTACGGTAAGAAAAGATGCATGGAACTTTTTCCGGAATCCCTCTGGATTGATTATGTCGATCCCGGTTATTCCCTCGCAGTATGTGTCCAGAAGGAAATTGCGGGTTTCGCAGAGGCGCGAAACTGTCAGCCCGAAATTATTTTCATACAGAACCATGGCGTTTTTGTCGGTTCCGACAATTTGGACGGGATAAAACGCCATTATTTGAACATTATGGAAAAACTTGAAGCTGTTTATAAAGGCAGTAAAGTTTCCATTGTTCTTGAACCCGGGAATAAAAATGTCGAAACGGTTCTCGCCCTGTCGCCAAAACTGAGGGGCTGGCTTTCGTGCGACAATTCCAGGATGATGATAAAAAGTTCGGAACCGTTCAATGTGACGGACGGGCCGCTGACACCGGATCATATTGTCTATGCCAAATCGTTTTCATTGGTGAATGACAGCCCCGATCATGTGTCAATTGCGAGATTCGCGGAAAAGAACGGTTACAGGCCGCTTGTGGTGTCAGTCCCTGGAAAGGCTGTATTTTATGCCGCAAAATCCCTGAAGGATGCGAAGACGGTTGAACTTCTTGTACGGGATGCCGCACTTGTCCAACAGTTGGCCCATGCGTTCGGGGGCCCGAATTATCTGCCGGAAAAATCTTACAGATTCATAGAGGATTGGGAAGTTGAATCCTACAGGAAGAAAGTTTCCTCAGGCGGAGGCGCAGGGAGGCTTTTCGGAAAGGTCGCAGTTGTCACCGGCGCCGCGCAGGGATTCGGACTCGGGATAGCGGAAGCGCTTGCCCGTGAAGGGGCGACAGTCGCGATTGCCGACATTAATCTTGCAGGCGCCCAGAAGGCGGCTGACGGTATTTCCGCGAAATTCGGGAAGGACAGGGCTTTCGCCGCCGAGGTCAATATCGCCAAAGAGGAATCGGTTTCCGCCATGGTTTCAAAAATTGTCGAGATTTGCGGAGGCATTGATCTTTTTGTCGCAAATGCGGGCGTGCTCAAGGCCGGGCCTGTTAAAACTTTCGCCAGGAAAGACTGGGATTTTGTGACAGAAATCAATTACACCGGATATTTCATCTGCGTCAAATGTGTTTCACAGGTCATGTCCGCACAGAATGCCGAAGGAGGGGAGTGGACAGATATTGTCCAGATAAACTCAAAGAGTGGCCTTGAGGGAAGCAGTCGCAATGCGGCGTATGCCGGAAGCAAGTTCGGAACCATCGGGCTTACGCAGAGCTTCGCGCTTGAACTGATGGATGACAAGATAAAAGTCAACAGTATTTGTCCGGGAAATTATTTTGAGGGACCTCTCTGGAGCGATCCGAAAAACGGACTCTTTGTCCAGTATCTCAATAGCGGAAAAGTTCCCGGCGCGAAAAACATTGCCGACGTCAAGAAGTTTTATGAGGATAAGGTTCCCATGAAACGCGGGTGCAGTCCGGAGGATGTCGCCAAGGCAATCATTTACTGTGTCGAACAGAAGTATGAAACAGGGCAGGCGATTCCGGTTGCCGGTGGACAGGTGATGTTGAACTGAAGGAATGAGGAACGCCGGCATCTTTGTCAGTATTCTTAATTAAAAGAGAGTGGTACAGGCGTCTCGCCTGTTCTTATTCTTTCTTGAAGAACAGGAGAGACGCCTGTATCACATTATAACAGATGCCAGCGGGATGGTGGCTTTCCAAAAGAGTTGCGGAGCCTTGGCCGCATAATTTAACGTCAAGGAATTTCAAAGTTTATGAAAAAACAATGAAGAAAAATTCCAAGAACATGCCTTACGGCATTAACTACAAACGAATTAAGAAAGATTTAGCATTTGTTAGTAGTTAAGCCCGTAAGGGCTGTTCTTTTCTTTGTTTTATGTATTAAA
>CAMCYE010000028.1 GCA_945883805.1 Victivallis vadensis
CCTCTGGCAGCGCCTTAGGCGACCAGGGCCTGTCTTACTCAAGAATTCGAAATTGGACGTTCAAATTTGCGTATAGGAAATTGTATTTTAGTCTTGGATAAAATATTTATGTTAAATTTAACGCTGAAAGCGTGAAGTAATATAGCCTATGGTTTCAACCATAGGGATTATAATTATGATGCTTGCGTCCTGAAGGGACGGAGTATATCCATATTTTGAGGGTTGCTCCTTAAAAACAACTCCGTCTCTTCAAGACGGATGTGGTGTGTATGCTCTACCTGTGGTTGAAACCACAGGCTATATTACCTTATCCCTACGGGATAGAGAGAAAGTTAATGTAAGAATAACGGAAATAACAGAATTAAATATCATGAGAAATCCTGTTATCCTGTCAAAATATCTTAAGTTCCGGCGCAGCCGGTTAAGTCCATTTGCGAACTTCGCGTTCCTTGGAGTTCCGGTATTCCCGAGGAGAGGTTTTCGATATTTTCCTGAATATCCTATTGAAATGGGGGATGCTCTGAAATCCGGTTTTAAGAGCTATTTCAGTTATGTCGAGGGTGGTATTCGCAAGAAGCTCTTCAGCTTTTTCCACCCGGTAAGTGTTCAGATACTGCACCAGACTGAGGCCAGTCTCTCTTTTAAAAAGATGGCTGAAATGGCTGGGGCTTAAATACACATGATTCGCAACGTCTAAAACAGCGATTTTCTCCTGGTATTTCTTTTCCACATACTGTCTTGCCGATGATATTTTGTCCCGTTCGTTAATCTGGGAAAGAAAAAATATTTTATTTTCGCTTTCCACTATGTAGTTGCCGATAAGAGATATGAGCTTCATCAACGCCTTGATCCTGGTTTGGCTCAGCACACGGGTGGAGAAATAATATTTTTTCAACTTCTTTAAATCAACACCGTAGTCTGCGAGGCGCTTCCGGATCCGGTCAAAATCTTCTTCCGTCGGGGGAGAAGAAAGTATCTGTCCTGAGGTCAGACAACCTATGAAGTTTTTGTTCAAGTATAAAGGAACCGTGATTTCCATAAGTCCGGCATGGCATTTGTAAATTATGGATTTCCGTTCCGCCATGGCCTTTTTTATGGCAACAGCATCACAGTCCAGACAGGCTTGTTTCCCAATATCCGATGAATTAATCAGCCTGCAAAATCCATTGATATTGCGATGTTCGCATAACTGGAACACCTCGCCGCCGGGAGCAACGAAGTCAATATTGACTCCGATAAGCCGGTAGATGGCCGAATAATAATCCTTCAATATCTTTTTTTCACAGATATTCATGCAACACCAACGACTTTCAGGATAAGGGATGTAAGAGGTTCTAAAGTTAACCATTAAGAGTGGAATGTCAAGCACGGAGACTGTGCCGGAGTTTCATGATTATTTTCTTAATGTCATCTTCTGCGCCTGGCAATGCGTTTCAAGCAAGGCGCGCAACGGTTACGATGCAGAAGATCGGCAGACTTTTCGGCAAACTGATCTGCGAAAAATCCTGGATCGAGGAGTTCAGGGGGTAAAGTCTCGATAAAAGTCAACTCCGAATTGGTCATCAGGGAGGATCGTCGGTGATTTTGATCTTATCATTGCATCAACCGCAATCACAATCGGATATTCAGTTGTTACAAACAATCAGCGGCATTTCGACAAAATACCCGGTTTGAACACGGTAAACTGGAAAAAACAACAAGATCCCCGCATGCCGTAGAACTCCAGGAGACCTTAAAACTGGCGGGGATGATTGAGCAGGCTTTATTTCGACAGGATTTGTTCAGACCTTATACCAAAAAAACTGGGTAGGAATGCCCAGGTTATTTGATCCCATCCGTCATCCTGTGGGATGACTCTGAAAATAATTGAATATCCAATATCCAATCCGCCACGGCGGAAATGTCCAATATCCAAGGAAATTCAATTACGACGGCGAAAGCCGTCCAGGGAGTGCGCAGACTAAGTCTGCGCACTAGCGGCGACTCTGCGCGCCCGGCATAGCCTTGGTGACGACGGGTCACCGCACTCCGGGGAATGCTTCCGCATTCGTAACAAGCCTATAAACAAAGAACAAACTCCAGATCTCCTTCTCACGTCTTCACCCTAAAATTCATTTCCTACTTCCTAAATTCCACATTCTAATTTCCGCACTTTAGCACTTTAGAACTTCCCCTCGCCTTCCCTTCATCGGTTGGATATTTCCGCCGTGGCGGATTGAATATTGGATATTCATGTCATGAGAAGGAGCCTGCAGTCAACACCCACCTTGTAAATTTTTCCCGGCAGGGAAAAATTTATGTCCAAATAAGTTCCGCTTCGCGGGTTACCTGCCGAGTTTTTTCCAGACTGGTTCTAGATCGATCATGGTGTTGTTTTTTGCGGCCTGATCGAGGGCCAGGGCGGTAACGGCGCTTTCAAGCCCCTCGTCTCCGCTGCATTTTGGTTCAGTGCCTTTGGTCATCGTGTTATAAAGTTCCTTCATTATATAGCTGTCTCCACCACCGTGACCGTCACCTGAGACATCTATCACCGTGCATCCCTCGTCTCCGATTTTCCTGTACTTCAAAATTCCGGAATAGAGTTCGACAATCATGGTCCCTTCCGAACAGGAGAAATACATCCGGCGTTCGGGGATCGCATTTGACATCGTCGCCTGGAACATGACCCTTATTCCGTTGCGGTACTGCATGATTCCGACCTGGTTGTCCATCAGGTCCTTGTCGGAGGTGAATGGAGACTCTACGGCGTGCGGATCCGGCCATGATGCAAAAGTTTTCGCTCCGTACTTGTTCCGGAAATGTTCGTTTTCGGGGACAAAGAAATCGGTTCCGCCGAAAGAAGCTATTTTAGATGGAATACTCCCGCAGAACCAGTTGATCAGATCCAGGTCATGGCAGCATTTCTCGAGGATGTGCGGCCCTGCATATTTGGTCAGGCGCCGCCAGTTGCGCATTATGTAACCGCCATGGGCCGGTGTGATGTTTTCGTTGGCATCGATGCAGAGGATCTTTCCGATTTTGCCGGACTCCAGGATTTTTTTCGCCTTCTGATAAAGCGGGGAATAACGCAGGACGAATCCCGTAGCGAACATCAGACCTGATTTTTTATGCGCCTTATTTATGGTCTGGCAATCTAAAATTGAAGTTGCAAGCGGTTTCTCCGAAAAGACATGTTTACCTGCGTCAAATGCGGCGATTATATGCTCCTTGTGGTATGCGTTCGGGGAAAAAATCAAAACCCATTCAACTCCGGGGGTTTTTATCGCCTCCTGATACGTCTTACAGATTTTGGTGGAAGGCGACTTCCACTGTTCCATCGCCTCCTGCGTCGCCGCGTTGTCAGGATCAAACACCGAAAGCACTTTCACATTCCCCTTTGAATCCCTCAGCAGATTTCCGGTAACCCCTCTTCCGCGTGCACCTACACCAATTACAGCAACATTTACGATTTTTCCGCCTTTAAGCATTATTAATGCTCCTGTTTTTTTAATGACATTAAATTATTTTATGTTAGTAATAAAATAATTTAACAACCAATTAATGGAATGGATAAATATTGCATGATGGGATGGATAATAGTTGCGTCTTGAAAGAGGATGAAACCATCTCGAGGCGTTTTCATCCTCCGTCGCTAAAGTCAGAGGCAATTTCAAAACTCAAGAAACGGTTTTGACAAGCAAAACCCTCCATCCGCCTAGGCGGATAAAACATGGAGGGCGAGGCTTGTCCGAGCCGCAGTTTTGAAATTACCTCTCTTGTTAAAGATTAAGACAGACTAATCCGCCGAGTACTCTATAAAGCTAAAAATTTCGCATAGACGAGTTAAATTGTGGGTTGGATTTTTTTGTTCCGCCTGATGGGCGATATGAATATCGTCCGAATATATAGTTTTTCAGAAAATAATGAAATTATTTATCTGAAAAACTATAGTAGACAAAATTCATGTGAGGAAATTTTACAGAATGAATCTTGTGATAATTTACAAAGGGGAACTTACTGAAGACGGAATTGCAGTCATTTGCGATCCCAGACGGGTGGCTCATATGCGGGACGTTTTGCGGGCTCTGTCCGGAGATCAGATAAAAGTTGGTTTGCTAAACGGTCGCATCGGGGCGGGAAAGATTTTAAGCTCAACTCCGGAAAAAGTGTCATTAAAAGTTGAATTTTCATCTGAGCCGCCACCAATTTTGCCAGTTACCTTGATTTTAGCATTGCCTCGTCCGAAAACGTATGGAAAAATCCTCCAGGCGGCAACCGCCATGGGCGTTAAAAAGTTTATCGTGATCAATTCTTGGAAAGTGGATAAAAGTTATTGGGATAGCCCGGTATTGTCTGAGGAGGAGACACTGGAGCAGTTTATCCTGGGGCTGGAACAGGGAGGCGATACTGCATTGCCGGAAATCAGTTTCAGACGACGGTTCAAGCCGTTTGTCGAAGATGAACTGCCGGAGATCATCAAAGGCAGACTGCCGTTGCTGGCACATCCCAGTGCAGCCTGTGACTGTCCCCGAAATCTTACCGAACCACTTGTCCTGTGCATCGGACCGGAAGGCGGTTTTACCGAATATGAAGTCACGCTACTGGAAAAATGCGGGATGCAACCGGTGAATATCGGAGCCAGGATACTGAGAACCGAGTTCGCTGTCTGTGCGATACTGGGCAGATTATTTTGATGAATTTCATTATATCAGGTTCTTCTCCCGGAAACTGAAATAACCGGATTTTCCGGAAATTATATGGTCGAGCACTTTAACATCAACCGTTTTCAGCGAGTCCTTGACAGCCGAGGTGAGACGGATGTCGTCATTCGACGGATCGCATACGCCGCTCGGATGATTGTGGACGAGTATGACCGAACTCGCTTTTTTCTCCATGACGGACTTAACTATCTTCCTCGGATAGACTATTGCTGTGTCGATAGTTCCCTCGTCGATTATCTCATGTCCCTGGACATGATTTTTCGTATTGAGGTAAATCACCATGAAAACTTCATTTTCAAGATGGGAAAGCTTCACTTTGGAAAAGTCATAGACTGACTGGGGGGATGAAAGGACGTCCTTATTCATAATCTTTTCCTCAAGAGACTTTACAGCCAATTCCCTGCAGAGTCTTATAAGGGCGGCTGAATTGACCGATATGCCCTCGACCTCGCAAAGTTCTTTTACATCCGCACCGAGAACACCTGAAACGGATTTGAATTTGGAAATGAGCGCCTTGGCTTCTTCTTTAACGTCTTTTCGAGGAATCGCATAGGTCAGAAGAAGTTCCAGAAGCTCATAATCATGGAGACTGTCGCCCCCGTAACTGGAGAATTTTTCCCTTAATCTGGTCCTGTGTCCATGATAGTGCGGACTTTTATCCGATATTTTAAATTTCTTCATTCATAAGCCTTACAAATATTTCTTTTGCAATTGATTCGTCAACGGCAAACTGGCTGTTTCCCAGTTCAAAAAGGAATGATGGAAAACTCTGCAGAAGCCTTATTTTCATTCCAGGAATGACACCTATTGCCATCATTTTCTGAAGTTTACTGTCATCCCTAGTATGAATATACGCGATTTTCCCGTACTGACCAGGGGACAATTCTGACAGAGGCGCCACTATCTTCAATTCAACCTGCTCTTTTTCACAACATTTCCCTTTGGGGATCGCGTGTCCGTGCGGGCAAAGCCTCGGATGTCCGAGCAAAGTACATATCCTGTCGTCAATACCTTTGTGGAGCAGATGCTCAAACTCGCACGCTTTTTCATTTGCCAGGTCTCCATTCACATCAAGCACATCGGCAAGAAGCCTTTCGGCGAGCCTGTGTCTTCTGACAACATCGCGTCCGTATTTTCTGCCATCTTCAGTGAATTCAATTTTTGAACCGTCCTTATTGGTGACATAACCGTATTCGACAAGCTCGACAAGGCAGGGATCGCCCTTTTGGATATTCAGGTTTTCCAGGCTGACGGACGTCATCTTTTTTTCTTCAAGTCTTATCCAAAGCGATTCGAGTATCTCCTCGGAATTATTGCTTATCATTTTTCGGTTTCCTCTAATTTAAAACTTTAAAAAATTTTATAGTTTTGAAATTGGCTTAATTTTGCTTGATGCGGAGATCGGCATCAAATGAAAACACTTCCATGTTATTGTCAAAGCCTTTGGCGAGAAGGATACAGTCCACGATGTCAAGTTTGGTCTCTGCGTAACGCTTCAGCGCGTAGAGGAGTTCCTGACGGTCTGAGTTGCGCATCCCCTTGTACTGGAGTAAGGCATGCAGTTTTCCTGCCGCCTCGGCTCGGGGAACTTGATAAAACTTGGTCAGCACGTACACGCACTCCACGAGAACCCCTTCCAACAGTATGGCTTGGCGCTTGTCTTCCCGAATCGCCTCGAAAAACTCGCTGGCCTTGGCAAAGTGCTCTTCATGGTCATGGAGTAGATAGCGCAGAACAGCATTGGTATCAGGAAGGACGACCTTGAACTTTTTCATCGGCTACCTCCTTCCAGACTTCATCGCGCACTTCGGACAACGGACGAGACTTTTTGGCGTACATGGCTAGACCACCAGCGACGCTCCGCACCGGTCGTACCATTATCACATCATCTTGGACATCGAATTCTATAAGGCGTGAGTTGAGAATCTCGCGAACCCTTCTTGGAAAGGTTACTTGTCCTCTGGATGTCATTGTGGCAATTGCATTCATTTTGAAATATGCCTTTCAAAGTGTAATATATCTTGTTCTGATCAAAATGTAATGCATTCCAAGATTTAATCAAGGTAAATATTCACTGAACTATGTTAGTTCAGCGAATATTTACATCTGAGGCAATTTCAAAATTGCCTCTTTTTAAGCTGATTGCAAAATTTGGAGTACACGCTTTAGCGTGCGTAACAGTTTGAGTGCCAAGACATACTAAAGTATGTACTCCAAAAAGTTAACAATTATCTTTTTCGTGCTTTGCCCCGTCGAATGACTGGGGTGATTAGTGTCTGCCTTAGGCAGATAAATGTTTCGTGGTTTATCTTTTTCTGTGTATTCCGTGGTTATAAAATTTGGTTGCGGCTCTGCTGCGCCAGGTTACCTGTGGTTTCTTTCATGAAATTTTGACAGTAAGTCTTTGATAGCCTTCAGCCATTTGGGCTCTTTCGGCATCTCGTATCCGCAATTTGGGCATTTAACCAGTTTGCAGTTTTTCGACATCAGGCACCCGCTGCATGCTGGAACAGCTTCATTTTCATCAAATTCGTGCCCGCAAAATGAACATTTCATAACTGTATCCCGAAAAGGTTTAAAATACTGTTTAAAATGAAACCTATTACAAATGCGAAAAAGAAGGTGAATGTTGAAATTCCAACTCCTATTTTCCAACCCCGTTCTTTTATATTCATGATAAACTGTGCGATACATGGCAGGAAAAGTGTCATCGTGACCGCTGCCACAAGGAGTTGATTTCCGTTCAACATACCGTTCTTGCTCAAATCATAAAGACCGGCCGCCCCATAATCCCTCCTGAAAAATCCGAAAAAATATACTATTGACGCCTGATCCGGCAGACCAAGCATGCGTACAGGATAAACAAAAAGACCTACGAGGAAATTGAATATCCCGCTTATCTGTCCAACCCATATCAAAACGCTTGCAAGTATGAAAAGGGGGAAAACTTCCATGAAATACCATTCCATCCGCGTATAAGTTTTCACTGCGATATTTGACAGTTTGGGCAGTCTTAGCGGTGGTACCTCCATAAAGAAAACTGGTCCCTCTCCTGGCATCAATCTGGCGCTGACATACCCGACAATCAAAAATATGACGGTTATGACTGAAGCCCACAGGACAACGCCGGTGAGGTTATTTCTGAAAAGCGACATGATGACTCCTAGCTGGGCTGAACAGGGAACCGCCAACGCAAGCAGTATTGTCGCCATTATCCTTTCACGTTTTGTCTCCAGGGTTCTTGTCACCATGGTCGCCATTGTGCCGCATCCAAGCCCGAGCACCATTGGAATAATGGCTCTACCGGACAATCCTATTTTTTTAAGGACCTTGTCAATAAGCATGGCCAGCCTGGGAAGATATCCAGTATCTTCTATTATGGCGAAAACAATAAAAAATGTGCCTACGATGGGAAGGATTATTGCGACTGCATACCTGATCCCAAGCGTTATTATCCCGTACTCGCCAATAAAAAGGCTTTGGATTGAGACCCATGGAATAATGGACTGAACGAAACTGGTCACATACGGATTTATGTATTCGCCGAACACGGTGTTTTCTATGAAATTCACCATGACCCCGGCCCCGAACTGCCCGACAAACTTATAAAGTCCGAAATAAAGAACGCATAGGAGAATCGGGATTCCAGTCCACGGATTCATGCTTATCCTGCTGAGTTTTTCAGAAAAACCGCTTCTCATATTCTGCTTCATGCGAATGACCTTATTTGCGATTTTCGCGGATTCCTGGTATCTTTTCACGCTCAATGAGTAATTCATCGAGTGTCTGACATTCCTGTTCGCATCTGCCGAAATCCTGCATATCTCGTCAAAACCGGATTCCCTGTCCTTTACAAGTTTCAGGACTTCGATGTCGTTCTGGAGAATTAGACCGGCCACGGCTCTTTTTGAAATCAGATATTCGGATTTCAGGAATGATCCTACTTCCTTTATTTTCAATTCAGAGTAATCGTCATAAGTCAGGTTAAACCCGGCTTTTAGGCAATATTTACCCAAGGCATGTTTCAGGAGGTTCATTCCCTGTTTTGTAACAGAAATTGTCGGGATTACGGGGATGTTAAGTTCGGATTCAAGTTTTTTAATGTCAATTCCGATGCCCATCCTTTCGGCTTCGTCCATGATGTTCAGTACAAGGATTACAGGAAGTCCGGCCTCAATTAGCTGGAAGGTGAACGGCAGCATTCTTTCAAGATTCTTGGCATCTATGACATGGAGGAGAACATCTGCCCTCTCGGACAGGATGATTTTCTGGGAAACCCTCTCCTCTTCCGTGATCGGAAAAAGCGAGTACATCCCGGGAGTGTCGATTATATCATATTCCGTTAAAGCTATTTTCCCTTTTCCGCGTGAAACTTCAACGGTTGTCCCCGGATAGTTCGAAACAGTCGCATAATTGCCGGTGAGATTGTTAAAAATAACACTCTTCCCGACATTGGGATTTCCAACAATAAGGATTTTTTTCATGTGCAGATTCTTTTTGTGGGATCCCATGCGGGTTTATGTCTTAAAAAACACGGGCTAAATAATAAGGCGGAACCCTTTCAATGTCAAGGTGAAATCTGGCATATATGGCGTAACCGACAATCAAATTTGTAAACGAAAGGTCTCCAGTGCTTAATGAGCGCCATTGTAACAACAAAATTCTATGCAAGAGGAGTATTTCATTCATCCTTTTTTCAGAGTCATCCCACAGGATGGCGGATGGATCCGCCTACGCAGAGAAGCTACAGCGTGACAAGTTGGATTGTTGGATGAGTGGATGATTGGTTTTGAGTTCAAGATAACATAAAAGTCATAGAGATGCTTGAGAATTATTGGAAAGGCATTTCGGATAATTTAGCATGGATGAAAGACAGAGAGGTGGTCACAGATCAAGTAACAATCCGGAACGTGGTGACAAATGAACCTCGCCAGATAATTTTGTTTTTTTACCACTCCAGAATTCCCTGCATGACAAAAGGCCGTTAACAGATGAAGGCAATTCAAGCGTCTGGGGCGTGTCCTCCCAGTTGAATAGTCCCAGCGTCGGGCGCGAAGAATCCCGGGACAGCCAGATTCCGGGATAACGCCGCTCGAACAAGTCCAGCGGATCGAATTGAGACTGAAGCGGCGGGAAGAGCCGTTCCAGCGTTCTGCGTCCATCAGGCAGTAAATCTCGGATCGAATCCGAGAGAAAAATTGGCCCGCCGTTGAGTCGAACCACAGCAAGCCATAATTTCAATTCTTCCATCGATGCTTCCGACCCTCTCATCCAGAAATCCCCGCTTGCCGGCAATGGACGGGTTGAATAGGGCATATTGAGATAGCGAGTACGGCAATTACCACTATGTCTGGTAATGGCAAAATCCGGATCATTCAGCCATAGCCGGTGATTCATCCAAAAAGAGTTGGCTATTTGCCGGGCGTTGTTTCGGATGTGCCCCCAGAAATTATGGATGTCCATGGTGACCCGGCAAGTATCGGCAAATCCAAGAGCGGATTCCTTGCGTCCGCCGCAGTTTACTAGACACGCCTCGTTCCCAATGGCTTCCCTGATGGTTTGAAAAACCAGACGTGCAAACGCGGCTTTGCCGGTCTTAACCGCAGGACAGGTCGCCTTCGCCAGAAAACGCTCGTAAAGATAATCAATCTTGAATAGTTCAAATCCCGCCTTATGTGCACTGGAAAACAAGGAGCTGACAATTTCCCTGACTTCCGGTAATGAATAATCCAAAAGCAGAACTGGGCCGGTCGGCATTTCATCATCAACAATGATCAGGGCTCCTGTTTCATCGCGAAGAAACAATTCCTGGCGATGCCTGGCCAGTGGCGTAAACATTCCAACTTGGAATGGCGCGAACCAAATTCCGGGATGCCATCCGGCTGTACGGATTTTATCGGCTATTTCTTTTAATGTTTCAGGGAATTTCCGATTGGGCCGCCAGTCTCCCCAAGCTTCCTCCCAGCCCATGTCGATGGTAAGATAATTTAAGTGGTTGCGGCATTTCATCTGACTTAACGCGGAGATTTCCTGATCGATGTCTGCCATGCTGATCGCGCCCCCGTAGAAGTCCCAGGAGTTCCAGCCAGTCATTACTTCGGCTTTTCCAGCCCGGCCCAACGGTGCCAGATAATTTCCGTAACGACGGGCTAATTCCAGAGGGTCGGAGTCAAAGCCCAGCAACAGTTTGAACTCATATTCCCCTGCGTCCAGTATTCGTTCCGGACGGAATCCTGCCCGTAGTCGTCCGTCTACCAGAGAAAATGCCGACGGGTCATCGTGAAGCGCACCGATTCCAGCTAGACATGATATGCGTCCTGGTCGTGCCAGCAATGCGAACAGGGAGCTTTCGCGACCCTCGCTCTGGGCGGTCAATGCCAGGACAACCCCGCTTTTTTCCAGAAAGCCGGGAGTCTCCCCCAAAAATGCGTCTGTCCCAGTCAGGTTGAGAGGCTCCAGTTCGATTCCGATAAAACTTACAGGGCGACAGAAGTCGAGACGAAGTCTTATCAACACCTCCACAGCTCCGGAAATATGGCATATCTGAAGGCCAACCTGAATGCCAGTGCCTTCATCGGTTTCAATATCAGTACCGTAGATGATTGGAACCACGGTCAATTCCGGACAGAGAGGCATACGATATTTTTGCTGATCAAATTTCATTGTTATTTCAGGATATTGTCATCTTAATATTAATATCTGTATTATTTCATGCTATGGATGTAAAGAATTTAACCGCAAAGACGGTAAAGGAAAGCGCAAAGGACACAGAGTTATGAAATCTTGCGTTTTCAACGCAATAAATATGCAATGAATGAAGTTTTCGTTCCGAAAACTTCATTCATTGCATGGTTTGCATTTAATTCCTGTTAGTGGCGATTAGTGAGAATTAGTGGTGAAATCTTTTTTGGTATTTAAAATTGCGGCCTTAGCCGCCTAATTTACATTAATCTCCTTCAATTGGAATTTCCCGGATCATTATGCGCCTGACTATGACAAATTTTCATTGAGTGTCGTAGAGAATCCACGTTCAATGCGGCAAAGCGTCTGTACGCCCCCGATCAGCAGGAAATCAGTTGCTATGTTCGCAGCGGTAAAGATGATTGCGCCCAATTCCATGTGAAGGTTGACAGTCACCACGACCTGTACGAACCACAGGCCCAGCACCAGGAGGAACTTGCCGGCGACAAAGATAAATACTCCGTGATGCGGAATCCCGTTCCTGAGAGGTTCGTTGTTGAGGGATCTTTGCATGTCGCGGCGAATGCCCTTCTCAACTAGCTTCCAGTAAATCCAGGCAATGACCGACATCGGGAAAAGCAGCCAGGCATGCCATTCGAACGCAACCATGGAATGCTTGTAATACATCCAGCACATCAGCATGGGAATCCCGAATACGGACACCGCCATGATCGCATTGAACAATTTAAATGAAATATTGAGCCAGCGCACCTGCGGACCAACCGTGGGCACGATTGGCATCTCCTCAAATCCTTTTGGGTTCCATGTGGCTGGCGGATGGAAATGCGCATCGCCACCCAGTCGGTACCATTCACGGTATGCAATGACGATGACGATTGCGCATACGATGCTTCCGATGGTCTGCCATACGAAAATGAAGCGATATGCGAAATCGGATCCGCCTGCAAAGTATTTTACAGTATCAATATACAGGCCTGCGGCAATGCCTGAGCATAATGCAAAAGCTGATCTGATCAGGGCTTGGGCCGAACAGAATTGCCCGAATCTGGATTTTGGGAATACTTTATAGAATAGTGGCATGCTGCCTGCTGCTCCGATTGCCCCTGCAAAAGCTGTAACTACTCCAACCCCGAGGGTCAACCAGAAGAAATACTCCCCTGGAAGCGAGATGAAAACCCATTTCCAGTTCATAAAATTCCCGACTACGGCAAAAACCGCCACATAGACGGTCACCCGCAGAGGGTGCCAGCGGTCAATGTAAATAGAGGCGAGATACGCGGCCAGCAGAGATGCGATTCCGGTGATTGCAGTCATTTTTCCTATCTGTGACAATGTCAATCCCATATTTTTGTAGAAAAACACGTTGAAAGCACCAACGGCACCTGTCACCACCCCGAATGTGGTAAAAAAGAAAATCAGCCAATAGATTTTATGGGTGAAGGACTCCTTGAAAAAGTTCTTGAGCCCCTCCAGCCTCTTAGTTCTTTTCCCAGTATCTTCCCCTTCCAATGGCGGATACTTGCCCTCCTTCACCATGAAGCACATCATTCCGAAACCGAAGAAATAAATTACTGCCGCACCAATGAAGATCTCCCGCATGTTCGACTCGGCAAACTGAAATATGAAATAATTGTACAGCGCCGATGCCAGAGTGCCGGCTATCCGGAACATGCCCGTAAACCTTGCGAGAAACTGTGGGGGTACGACATCATTGAAAAGATAACAGAAAACTGAGCTGACGAACATGTTGAAGAACTGGAACATTGCAATGAATGCGGCTATCAGCAGAATCGTAATAGTCGTGGGTGCGTATTGCTGTAAAAACGCCGAGTTCCCATGCAGGAATCCGGAAATGTCCTCACTCCAACCGATCAGGGCAAGTGTCGCGCAGAGAAAGGGCATGGTCCATATTATGAATGGAATTCTCCGGCCCCAGCGGCTGCGGTAGCGGTCACTTTTGAAACTTACATAGGGACATATTGTCATGTTCAGGATACTAGGGACGGTCGTCATCACCATCCCCATCTGCCAATTTGCGCATCCGAGACTTTTCAGCTTCAGGGGGAGTATGCTCGGCACGACATGTTCCATCAGCGTAAAACAGAAATCCCCCCAGAGCAGCCATGCGAACATCGCAAGCAGCCCCATTTTTGTATAGGTTAAAGTTCCACAATGATAAACCTTGTGGTCGCCAATAGTTTCAACAACAGGAGGGACAAACGGATTACTCGTCACTGATCATCCTTTCTATCAACAGTTTCTCAAATGCGTAATGAAATCCCAAAGTTCCGGGTGCGTGACGAAATGAACAGCCTCAAATGCGGTAATGCCGTCAAAGCGCTCCATAAACTGGGAATTACCATTGGCCTCAAAGAGTTTAATATGTTCTTCCACCGCGACATTTGGGTTCACAATGCGGAAATAACTCTTTCGTCCCGGACTCAGAAATAGTTCAGGGCATTCCTGTCGTGCCCCGTAAGCGTCGAGGAAGCCGTTGCTGGCGCCATAATGGAGTTCTGTAATTATGTTTTCATCCAGCATTCGTTTCCAGTCGAAAAACGTTTTCGGATACATCGAGAAATCGGCACGGACGCCAAAACTGAGATCTCCATTCTTCTCTTTTGTCAATACCCTGACTTGGCGAAGGAAATCCAGCAGATAGCCGCCACGGAATTTCCACCATTCCAAATCGTCCGGTTCCGGAGTGCGCCCAGTTTTCTCCTGGTAAGCTTTCACAGCTGGCGGATCGAAGCCAAACCGGTTGCGGCATTGCTCATACATCGCCACAAGACTGCAGGCTGTGTCCGTACTCTTCCACTCATTTGCTTTATGTTCGCGAAGAAAATCCAGATATTTCTCAATATACCCTGGTGGGCGACTGTGCGTCCGGGTGCACAGGTGTATTCCGTCTATGCCATAGCTCAGGAGTTCTCTTATTTGATTCAGTCGGTGCTCGACTACCTCCGGATAAACATAAGAGGTGATCCCATGGAAATAAACATCCGAATTGAACTCTTTCCAGCAATACTCCGGGTGATTCCGTATCAACTCGCTCCATGTAAATGGATGATATCCGGCATCATCATAAATAGTCAACCACGGATATAGCGTCAGCCCATGTTTCCGCGCTAGGCGAATGGCGACTTCCAGCGGATCTATTTTTGCCATGATCGCTGCGCATTTATCATAAATCGGACGATGGATGGCGGCAAAACCTGGAATGTTGTCTGCAGTAAAGGGAGTGGCAGTGAAACGATCTCCCAGATTGCTGTGATATAGTAATTTGCCTAAAGCGGAAACTCTCCACTGAACAGTGCTGACATGGCGTTCGGCGTATTCGCCAAACAACCGGTTTATCGCGTCTTCAGAGAACAATTCTGTTGAGTTGTTAATTAATGAATGATAGTCTAGGGCCATTGTTAATCGCATAACACGTTTCCTTGCATTGTTACTCGCACTCTCAACAAGACGCAATCTTTAACAGATAATCTCGTGCGGAAGGACTTCTAGAGCATATCCTCTGAGAGCTTGTCTATTTCGCTCTGAATCTGCTTTTTCCCTTCAGGTTTGGTTTCTGCCTGAAGGGCGATATTCAACTGTTCCAGAGCCTTTAATTTTTCCCCATTGGCTGAAAGCACTTTCGAATAACCACGTGCCAAGGCTATTTTCCAAGTAAGAATTTCTATTTTCTTAGTATCAATGCCCTCATAAAGAGCCAGCGCTTCATTCGGCTTCTTACTTTTCATGAGCAAATCTGTGAGTTTCAGGAGAGCGTTATTACGCCAGGCATAACCTGCCTTTGTTACCGACAGGGCATTACGGTACATTTCTGCCGCTTTAGCTTCATCCTTCATATTGGAAAGATAAATATCTCCGGCAGTGTTGGCAGATACGCCTCTGACCATGTTAGAGCCTCCCGGAACGGCAAACGCCTTTTCAAAATCAGCTATGGCTTCATTGTATTTTTTCAGTGAGTTGTAAGCGCAACCCCTGTTTTTATAGGCCTCTGCGCGGATATCGTCAGGCCATGTCATGAAATCGGCGTCCTTGTATTTTTCAATCAGAGTTTTCGGTTCATACAAAAACATTAAGACGAAAGCACGCCTCTCCGGATTTTTGACGCGCTCGGCAAGTTTCAAAGCTTTTTCCTGATTATTTATTGAGCTGCGGGCTATATTTACAGCCGTAAGCATATAAAGCTGATCATCTTTTTCATCCGCAGCCTTATCGCTCAGGCTTTCATATACGGCTATTGCCTCTTCATAACGTTTGTCTTTTTCAAGCTGTCTGGCTTTAGCGACACCCACATGATCAATGGCCGATATGGGAAAAGCACACAATATAAACATTCCGATTAACAAGAACCTAATTGCTACCATAATAACCTTCTTTAATTTTTCCTTTTAAGGAGTTCATCCGCCATGATTTTTATATTTTCGACATCATAGCCTTTTGCATCCATGTATTCCTGTAATTGCATTGATGCAACTTTCAATTGTCTTCGAAATGCAATTACAAACGAAAGGAGCATGCATGTCCCAAGACATAATATCATTCCAAGCCGAGTTTTGTCAGAAAAATCCCGAGGAATCCTGACGCATCAGCCGCAGCATGGCTCACCCAGAGCATTCCTTCATGCTCTACAATACCGCTGTAAGTATTTCCATCTATCTCTGCAAACATTGTAAGTAGTGCTTTTTTTGTGTCAACTAGGAAAAGCGTAATGTATCCGTCATCGCGTCCCGGCCCGAGCACCCTTCCGGCAGTGACGAACCGCCCGTCTTTCAGGCGAATTATTTTCGGGCCGCCAAATGGAGCCCTGAAAACTTCGTCAACAGATGCCACGGTCCCATTCCAATTCACATTCAGTTTCTTCCATTCCCACTCCTTGTAATAGGGAGCCTTGCCAATGCCCAGCATTGGGACGTTGCCGCCATGTACTTTGCATCCCTGGCCGGCCTCGATAACGTGTCCGTCGCTGTTCCTGATTAAATCCTTGTTTCCCGTACCGGTTGTACGGGGAATACCGTCGCGAAGGAGACAGTATGCTGTGTTGTCCGAATCAAAAGCCAGAGAAGCCTCATTGCCAAAGCCGTCAGGGAAAAACTCATTCAATAAAACCCGCCAGTTCTTCCCGTCACGGGTACGGTACAGTGTTCCTTTTTTATCCTTGCCGGCATATCCGATGCTGTAGCCCATGCCGTTGTGCCAGGTGACTTCCCAACGCCACGTATTGATTCCGCTATGGCAGGCATAGGCGCTGCCCCAGTTCTCACCGTCGGATGAAAGCCAGGTCACTGACTGACGTGTTACGTTTTCCTCCAAGTCATTTTGCGGATCACCGGGTTTGTCCAATTGGAAAAAAGTACCATACTGATTGCCAGTTTCCTGTGCTCTGTCATAAATGTTAAACACATAGGGTTTCCCGTCCGGACGCGGCTCCTTGGATACAAAAGCGATCGATGTGTTTATCATGAGCAATCCTTCGGCGGTTATGGAAAACTTCGGTTCACGCACATCCGCACCATCCCATTCAATGAGTTTTACGGAATCCCACTTTTTACCATCGGAAGATCGGATTATTCGTCCGCGTCCTGACGGATGATTGTTATGGATGTATCCTTCGCGAAATCCGCAGTACCAGTATCCTTTGAAACGGATCAGGTCAGTAAGTTCCATCCTAGTCTTGTCACGGTCGCTTACTCGCGACATATCCCATATTTTTTCGCCTTTAATCAAATCCATTTGCAATCTCCTTAAAGTTATAAGACAATAATAACCTATAACCTATAACCTATAACCTATAACTGTTAACCTATGACTGAAACTGAACTATCTCATTAGCAGATTTCCCAGTTTTGACATATCAGGAAATTCATCTTTGCCGGTCGGTACAAGTGCGGACTTTTCAGGTTTGCCGCCAGCCATGCGAGTTCGGCAGACATTTATCCCCCACGGATAAGTCTCCGTAGGTCCGACTTTGCCAAAATCCTTTACGGGAATCATTATTTCCGCCGTCCATCTGTCTATTTCCTTTTTAACAACAGTTTTGATTCCAGGATTCCAGAGCAGGGGAAGCGTATCCCGTTCAATAATAGTGGGATCCTGGCTCTCATCAAGAATAGCACCATTGGGGTTGACAGCAATCCTGAAGTATGAGCGTTCCGGGGTCTCAATTATGATTTCCACGAAATCGTCTTTAAATATTTTCCTGTCGTCATTGTCCTTTGTTTTCACAGCGATTTTATCCATTTCAGGTTCAGAGCATTTTAATCCCACCACGAGAACCGATCTGTCTTTTGTCATTCTGAAAGCAACCTGCGTTGATTTCAAGCTTTTTACCGGAACATCTTTCCCTGTTATCATATCGGCAAAATTATACCAGTTTTTCATTTCAGTCCAGAATGGCTTCTCAAGATCACCGTCCAGATTGAAGGGATTGACTCTCGCAAACACTCTGAATTGCGGTCCGTTGCCGCGTTGTTTCAGGTTCGGGAAAAGTTTTCTCAAAGATTCCATTTCGGTTTCAATTTGGCCGATACGTTTATCGTAAACCGTATCCTTGCCGGCCTTGTCACGGGCGCGTTTGAGTATTTCAAAGTAGCGATCGACATCCTTCTCCTTGAGGAAACCTGACGTAAGCGTTATACTTCGTGATTCCGGGCGCATCCAGACTTCCTCCGCGAACTCGTAGAACTCTTTCATTTCCGCCTTTGCAGGCCCGAAATAAAGTTCGTAATATTCATTCATCATCTTTTCCCTGTCCATGTCGGGATCCCAGTAGAGTTTTCCCTGCCAGTAGTGAAGGAGATGCGATAGACCGGGACATGATATTTTCCATGGAGGATTGCCTTTCGTTGATTCTATCTCAATGAATTTGCCTTCGCATACGCCGTTGAGATCTTTCATCTCCTGCTGGAGAAGTTTCGTGAAGAAGGCCGGAGTTTTCGGGGAGGTTTCCCTGTAGAAAAGATAATAGTCCCATATGTAAAGTTTCTTGGATGTGAGTTTCGAAAGCCAATCGGCGCGCAACTTTCTCAACTCATTACCGCCCGGCTTTCTATCTTCCGATTGAGGGATGATCATCCATGTTGTCCAGTAACACATTGTGAGCGTCACATTGTCTGGCAGTTTGTCAATGTTGGAAGGCGGTTGTAGATAAGTGGTATATGCCATGCAGGATAGATTTTTGTCCGGATGAGATTTTTTCAGTTCCTTAGCGGCATAAATCCAGTAATCCCAGACATAATCGGAATATTTGCCTTTACTGTCGGTCCGCTCCCATATTGCAGCATCGCGCTCGTCAATCTCCGTGAAACCGTCGGGCATGCCCAGTGAATAATCCCTCAGAGCAGGACACGCCTCAAATACTTTGTTCAGGAAATTCATGGAGCTTGTCCTGAAGCCGGGATCGCAGAGACGCGGTACTCCGCCGTTTTTAGTCATCGGTTTCCCTTTGGAAACGGCGTAATATTCAGGATGCTGTTCCTTCATCCCAGGAGCACATATTATGCTGTTGGTAGTATGATTGCAGAAGTAAAGATAGGAACTCCCGTATTTCAGTCTTTTGAACCACGTGAGCCCTTCGGGATCAGTTCCTATCGCATAGTTGAATTCGCGGTATGGGAACTTTGGTTCCTTTTTAATGTTCTGAGCGATGGCGGAGATATTTTTCCTTTCCGGGATTACGGTGCCGTTCTCGTATGGATTATACCAGCGGACTCCCAGCTGTTCGAGAAATTCGGAAACCGCATACAATGTGGCGGTGGCGTCAAGTGGTTTGAAACCGAGAATGTTGTTTTTCGATGATTGTGTAAATTGAGGCAGCGCGTATTTTTCGCCTGCAAACTTCTGCCACTTTTCCAAGTCGCCCGGATTAGGCGACTCATACGGGAACGGTTTCCTCTGTTCATCGCGGCCGATCAGCACAAGGTAATTTTCCTTCGCTATGATTTTGAAGCCTTCGACTTTGAGGTCGTCTACGGTTACGCCAAGTTTTTCCGTATATTCACTTGGTCCAACGTAAATATGGTTTTTTTCATTTTCAGATGGAGCATTGACAATTTCGAGTTTCGCACCGGAAATCAGTTCAATGTGTTTCCGCAAGTCCTCTGCGGCGAATTTTACGCTTGAAAGCGTATCCTTGTCAATGACAATGTCCGCAACACCTTTGCCGTCTTTGACTAGTTCAACGTCCCCATAGGCGGCACAGATCAGGAACAACGCTATAAGCCCTGACAGGATTTTTTTTAATTTAATCATGGATTCCTTTTTTTTATAAGGCACTTGTTCAGTTATTTCTTGATTAATTTGGTGTTCACGGCTTCGCGTGTCTTACCTGTTGAACACGAAGACACACTAAAGCCGTGAACACCAACAAGGGATATTCCCGCAACAGCCTTATCCTTGTATTTTATAATCAGCTTATTTCATCCAGAGATTGCACATTTTTGACAGCTCAAGGAATCCGGCATGTCCGGTCGGAGAAAGAGAGGAAGTTTCCGATTTGCCCCCCACCATGCGGTTGCGGAAGACATTTATGTTCAGGGGGTTTGCCTTGGTTAGGCCGTAAGTTCCGAAATCTTTAGTGGGTATTGCTATTTCCGCAGTCCAGCAGCCTTTTCCCTTCTTGACTGCCGCTTTGGTTCCGGGATCCCATAACAACGGAGCCGTGTCCCTTTCGATGATTACTGAGTCCTGGCATTCGTCCCATATTGTCCCCTCCGGATTTACGACTATTTTGAAGTAAGATGCTTCCGGTGTTTCAATGTGGATTTCCACGACATCATCCTGAAATATGCTTGCGTCGTCCTTGACCTTTGTTTTGGAGATGAGCTTGTCCATCTCCGGTTCAAAGCATTTCACTCCCACTATTAGGGCTGAATTGTCTTTTGCCATGCGGAACGACACCTGTGTGGATTTCTGTCCGGTGACAGGTTGTCCTGCGACAAGGTCTCCAAAATCATACCAGGTGTCGTTTGCAGTCCAGAACGGCTTGTCAAGATTCCCGTCCAGTACAAACGGAAGATCGCTGCGAAATCCGCAGATTTCAGGGCCGGCGGGGGATTTTATCGGAAAAATCCTTTTCAGTGGTTCCATTTCAGTTTCAATTTGGGCGACGCGTTTGGCGTAAATGGTATCCTTTCCGGCCTTCTCTCTGGCACGCTTGAGTATTTCAAAATACCGCTCGACATCCTTCTCCTTTAGGAATCCTCCCGCCCTTGTGATGCGGCGTGATTCGGGACGCATCCAAACTTCCTCGGCGAATTCATAGAACTCCTTCATCTCAGCCTTTGCCGGACCGAAGTAAAGCTCATAATATTCATTCATCATCTTTTCCCTGTCCATGTCGGGATCCCAATAGAGTTTCCCCTGCCAATAATAAAGGAGATGGCTAAGCCCGGGGCATGCGAGCTTGTATGGCGGTTTTCCCTTGGTAAAAGCCACTTCGATGAATTTGCCTTCGCAGACACCGTTGAGCTCCCTCATTTCATCCTGCAGAAGTTTTGTGAAGACAACAGGATATCCCGGATAACCCGGCCGGTAGAAAAGGTAATAATCCCATATGTAGAGTTTTTTTGATGTGAGCAGAGAGAGCCACTTGGAACGAAGTTCCTTCAATTCTTTGCCTTGGGCTGTGATCATCCAAGTCGTCCAGTAGCACATTGTTAGCGTCACATTATCGGGAAGTTTGTCGATATTTGAAGGGGGTTGCAGATATGTGGTGTAGGCCATGCAGGCGAGATTCTTGTCCGGATGCGATTTCTTCAGCTCCTTTGCGGCGTAAATCCAGTAATCCCAGACATAGTCCGAAAATTTTCCGTCATTGTTGACACGCTCCCATATTTTGGCATCGCTCTCGTCAATCTCGGTTAAGCCGTCCGGCATTCCGAGTGCATAGTCTCTGAGGTCAGGATATGCTTCAATCACCTTCTCCAGAAAATTTACAGAGCTTTTCCTGAAGCCGGGATCGCAAAGACGCGGCACATCCCGTTTTCCTCCTGCGGGTTTGCCGTTTACCATGGCATAATATTCAGGATGCTGTTTTTTCAAGTCGGTGCTGTTCAGCATGTTGCTGGTGGTATGATTGCAGAAGTAGAGATGGGAACTTCCGTACTTCAGCCTTTTGAACCACATGAGCCCTTCGGGATCCGTTCCCATTGCATAAGTGCATTCACGGTATGGGAACTTTGGTTCCTTTTTGATGTTCTGCGCGGTGACGGAGATGGTCTTCATTTCCGGAATTACTGTGCCGTTCTCGTATGGATTGTACCAGCGGACCCCGAGTTGTTCGAGAAATTCCGACACTGCATACAGTGTGGCGGTGGCGTCCAGCGGCTTGAATCCGAGAATGTTGTTTTTCATCGATTGCGAAAATTGAGGCAGACCATATTTCTCTCCGGCAAATTCCTGCCACTTCTGCAAGTTCCCCGGCGTTGTGGACGAATATGGGAAAGCGGAGCGCTGTTCATCACGGCCTATCAGCACAAGATAATTGTCCTTGGCAATAATTTTGAAGCCTTCGATTTTCAGATCATCAGTCGTTACTCCAAGCTTTTTTGTATGTTCACTCGGACCAACGTAAATATGGTTCTTTGCGTTTTCCGAGGGGGCATTGACAATTGCGAGTTTCGCACCGGACATCAGTTCAATGTGCTTCTGAAGATCCCCGGCTGCAGTCTTTACGCTGGATAACGCATCCTTGTCAACAACAATGTCGGAGACGGCTTTGCCGTCCATGACCAGTTCCACGTCGCCATAGGCGGCACAGATCAGGAAGATAGTTACAATCAACGATATTAGCGTCTTGGAAATTATCATAAAATTTGTATTTTTTAATCAGCTATGGTTGGGCTAATGTCTTTTCCACTTTTTATATTTACCCAGAAAGGAGTATCTGACGTTGAGGTTGACAAAGTGATTGAGCCTTTTTTCCGCATATCGGCATGCCCGTCTCCGTAGACAACATTTGCTCCCGTAAAATTACTGTGCCAATAGCGCATTTCGCAATATTTTTCATCTAGGCTCGCATACCAGGCAAATAGTCCATACGCGTCTGCCGCAATCATGATTCTGGAGGGATTCGGAAAGTTTGGACCTTTTGCATAATATAGAGTCCTGCCGGTGAGAATGTGGCCAGTTCCTGATGCCGTGACAAGGTTGTTGTTATTCACCCCTATTGTCATCTGTCCTGGAGCCAGACCATGAAAGGTTGTTCCGTTGTTCCATGTCCCCCTCCCACTGCCCCCGCTTGTTCCTCCGCTTGAACCTAAAACCGTTGGACAGGCATATTTACTGCGAGTTCCTGCTATGCTGCTGAAGCGTGGACCCCCTATGGCTTCAGGCAGATACATGCTCATCATGTCATCGAAGTAAACCGGAGTGGTGCCGTCAGCTTTATATCCGTATCTGACACCAGGGAAATAGCCATAATCGCTTGTGTATAATTCGCATGCCATCCCCACCTGTTTGAAATTATTCAGGCAACTGATCTGATTTGCCATGTCCTTTGCACCCCTCAACGCCGGCAGCAGCATTGCCGCCAGAATTGCGATAATCGCAATTACAACAAGGAGCTCCACAAGTGTAAACACTTTGAGTACAAATGATTTACAGATAGGGTTGTATTTTGCGTTCCATTGATTCCTTTGACTTGTACCTTTCATTTCAGCACCTCCCGGCATATTTAGTTTTAAGTTTCAGGTTTTAAGTTTTATGTTAAAGACAGAATCTTTTTTTAGTCCTTCAGCTATTGAAAGCCCGGCGAATCCGGTGGCCTGGACTGCGAATGTGCCATATGACTGTTCAGGATCGGAGGCAACTCCGCTCATCCTCGCCATAAGCGGATTGCTCAAATATTGCAAGCCCAGCTCGACCTTTTCCCTGAGCAGCTTATTATCCTCGATGTGATTGAGATAATAGAGGAAAGCATGAATGATGCCATTGGATTTTGCAAGCTCCCAGCCGTGTCTTATTCCACAACGGGAGGAAAGCATTTCCCCCGGCATCGGCGGTTGACCGGCAATTGTAAAACTGAACCAGGAATCCGACCATTGCGAAAGCAGTCCCTTTTCCCCGAATATCCATTCCCGCATGCGCTTTTCGATAAGTTCTTTGGCGGTTTTGTTACGGGATACATAATGTGTCCAGCACATCCCTTCTAGCAAGTAGAAGCTGTGTCCAAAGTCTTCAAGAATGTTTTCGTTCGGCAGAGGATAGCAGTTCATAGCAATTGGGCGACCGTCATCCAGCCATTTTGAACACTGGAAAGTCATGCATCTTTCGGCATTTTCAATATATTCTTTTTCTCCTGTGACCAGGGAAAAGGCTGAAAGCGCCATGGAGACAGTTGACATTGCGCAAGTGTATGGAGAGTTAATCTTGTGTCCCTGCCATATGCCGTTGCCGTATCCGCCGTCCTTCAGTGCCCAGATTGAAACCCAGTCGTCAAGCCAATGTTTGACAGCATTTAAATATTTCTGCCTTCTTTCACCTTCGACATATCCGGCGGCCTGTATGATTGCCGTGACGTTGGAGCCGACATCGGCGATGTTTATTTTCCCCGTGCGGAGAAGTTCGTGGAATTCTTTTTTACTGAGCTCTTTGGTGGGCTTCTGCCGGTAATTGGATGTGAATCCGCCATTGGGCAACTGTTCGGTGAGGTAAATGTCAATATATTTCAGGGCAGCATCAATGTATTTTTGCCGCTTCAGTAGTTTTCCGGAAAGCAGGAGAGTCCTTACCGGATAAAATATCATGTACCATTCTAGCGTAAGGCGACCCTTCTGATAGCATTTAAAAAACTCGGTAGTCTCGCTGACCTGCTGGTCGAGCAGCCAGTCGGCATAGCTTTTAAGCGCATCTTCAATGGATAACTGTTTATATTGCATTTATTTTAGTTTCCTTGATTTATATAAAGAATGCATAACTGATGTTTACGTGTCAATTATATGACAGACGGGCTTCATAGTCAATATAGAATTTACGCATAATTTTATACTATTCGCGCATAATTTGAAAGACAGACATGATTCCCTACGGTCTGGACTCAGCTTCCCAGGAGTGTTCCCTCCTGTACTCGGCAGGCGAGGTCTTGGCAATGTTCTTGAACCATTTTGAAAAATGCGATTGATACGAGAACGCAAATTCGTTTGCGATTTCAGCAAGTGGTTTGTCGGTTTCCGTCAGGGCATGGCAGACATTGTTGAACCTGTTTTTCTCCCAGAATTTACGCGGAGGCTCCTTGAAGTAATGTTTGAATTTGCGGTTCATCTGACTGACGCTCAGAAAACATGATTTTGCCATCCGTTTCGCATCGTATTTTACGCAGCCGGGAGACTTTAGCATCTTGTAGATATTGCTAATCCTTTCATCATTTGTTGATGAACCAGAAGGAACTAACTGGTTGGATATATAATGTTTGATAACAAGCTCATGAGCCATTGATGCCATTTTAAAATTGTCAGGAGGCGGCAGTGCTTTAAATCTCAGCATCTCTTTCAAGATGCTTTCACAGTAATCAAAATAATCCGGCCTGAAAACAAGGGGAAGCCTTTTCAGATCATCCAGATGTTCCCCCCCATTATCCCACATATTGTAGTGCACATTCAGCATTTCAAGGCCGGGCCGATATTCAAAGTGGCATTCGACAAAGACGGGCAGCGATATGACTGTTCCTCTCTCAAGAGGATATGCTTCGGAATGGAAGAACACCTTTCCAGCGCCCTTTATTATGTGAATGAGATTTGAGTGGTCGTTGAAGTTGGCTTTGCTTTTAGCCAGATCCTCTTTGAATAGGAAAGAGACAAGTCGTATAAACTGAAATTTATGGATGTTTAAAATTTCGTGGTTCATTTTCATATTATATGCTTTTAATTTATTTTTGAAGACATTCAAAAATAAATCCTGACAAGAAAACTATTGAATCTTTTATGACAGCTTCATTCATATCGAATTCGGAACTGTGGTGCGGCCCTCCGGGGCCGGAGCCGATAGAGATTACAGCGCCTTTCCCTCCACATTTTCTCACATGCTCCAGCATGCAGATGAAATCCTCGCTGCCGCAATTCCTCTGATTTTCACTGGCTGTCAAAGTCTTTGCTTTTTTCGCATAGGTCATGATTTCGTCTGCGAAATCATCATCACTGCTTCCTCCTGGTGCCGAACCCATGGGTTTCACTTCAAGTTTGCAGTCCCATAATTCCGCAGAAGCCTTAAGGATGCGCAAGGCATTTTCATTCATATATTCATTCAATTCAGTGGTAGCACCCCTTGTCTCTATCTCCATGACTGCTTCGTCGCAGGTCACATTCCTGGATGTGCCGGCATTGAGTTTTCCCACACTAATTCTTGTCGCGCCGTTGGAGTTTCTGGGGATTGCATTGAGGTTCAATACCGCATTTGCCGCCGACATCAACGCATTTTTCCCATCCTCCGGCTTGCTTCCGGCATGAGACTGCCTCCCTTTGAACCTCGCATCAAATCTACTTATTGCTAGATGTCCGTTTTGCCCTCTCGTGCATGAAACAAGTCCTGGATCCCATGGGCTGTAATAATGTATCGCCATTATCCTGTCCACATCGTCAAGGAATCCCGACTTAACGATCGGATAAGCCCCGCAGATAATTTCCTCCGCAGGCTGGAAAATGATTTTCACCGTACCCCGCATTTTATCCTTGAATTTCATCAGGATTTCTGCAACACCCAGTCCGGTGACCGCATGGGCGTCATGTCCGCAGGCATGCATTACGCCGGTATTAACTGATGCGAACCCTTTCCCAAAAGGGAAATGTCTGCTACTGGAATTCTCCTGTATGGGAAGTGCGTCCATGTCAACTCTTAAGGCGATGACAGGTCCTTTCCCGTTTGATATCACCGCTGCGACGGCGGGAAAACCGCCTTTCACCTTATTCAAAAATTCCGTATCTCCACCTTGGGCTATCGCTCTTTTGAACTCTTTTTCTAGGATTTCCTTGGATGGAAGCGCCATCCTGCTTTTCGCGTCCATTATTTCCCTGCCGATTTTTATTTCACAACCGATGTCATTCAGTTTGCGGGCAATCAGCGAGGCAGTTCTGAACTCCGTGAACGCAAGTTCCGGATATTTATGAAAATCCCTGCGAAGACTTATGATCTCATCGTTAATTTCATCTGCAATACCTCTTGTATTAATCATCTACATTCCTATGATTGATTTTTTCATTAAAGTTCCCATTTCCCGTTGAACTGCGGAAGCTGATTTTTGAATTCGCTGAAAAAATCATTTGCCATTGCGGCGGCGATATCAGGATTCGGAACGAGCGGATCGCAGCTTAATGCCTGGATCGCAAGATCCTTGTCTCCCGTCAAACCGGCTTCGACAATCATCTCCTGGACAGGTATGTGCTTCATCAAATACTGGACGAGTATTTCCGGCATGGCACCTACGGGTAGCGGGTGAATTCCCAGACTGTCGACATAAGCCTGGGTTTCGACAACAACCCCTCTCGGCAGATTGTCGATCTGTCCGATATTCGCGGTATTTACAGGAGTTATAAGTTCTTCTCCTCCGATGAGAGCCGCTATGATTCTATTTGCGTGTTCATGGGATTGTCTGAGCCACAATGATTCTTTCCCTTCCAACATTCCCAAAAGCTTATTCTTCCTTGCTTCAATACCACGCACGTGGGCAAAACTGTGAATGCGACCGCCAAGATCCCATTTGTCTGCCGTCTCCTGATTCACAAGAAAGTGGTTGAAAAACTCGGCGGTATGGGTGTCGCCCGCTGCGGACATATAGCCTGTTCTTTCCAGGAAGTCAAACTTGATTTTCTGCTTGGGATTAACTCCGCCAGAATATAATAAGTCTTCCGGCACCTTGTCTTTTACCACATGGTCGAACTTAGGATGCTTCCTGTAGTATTCCTTTAAAAGGTCAAAGCCATTCTGCCCATGGATGTCCATTTCCAGAATCCAGATAAGATGATTTATCCCGGCGATTTTGACTTTAGTATCTTTTTCCCAGTCGTCCAAGCCGAGAAAGGACGCTACGTGGAGGAGAAATCCCTGAAGTTCATGGCAAAGTCCCACCGACTTGACCGGGCTTACTTTTTGTATGGTACGGGTAAGCACAGTCATGGGGTTCGAATAGTTCATGAACCAGGCATTGGGAGCATGTTTCTCCACCTTTCTTATGATATCTACTACGACTGGAATATTCCTAAGGGAACGGCTCCATCCGCCAGGTCCGACAGTGTCGCCTACGGTTTGAAAAATCCCGTATTTTTCGGGAATCGAATGATCGAGCGCATTGGCGCTATCGCCGCCGGTGCTTATTGTAAGGCCCACAAAATCTGCGTCGGGCAGGCAGGCGTCAAGATTCGTGCTAGTTTCAATCCGGAGTCCGGCATGCATGGTGTCCGAAATCCGGTCACATAATGTTTTTACCAGATGCAATGCCTCGGGGTTGATATCCTGAAGGACTATGTGCATGCCATGCAGTTTTGATACACAACATATATCTGTTATAAACCTGTAAGTCCAACCGTAGCTGCCCCCTCCTATGAGGACTAATTTAACATCTGTTCCCTTGTTCTTGCCCATAATTGACCGCCCTCATATTTTTTTACAGTGTTCATCTTTTACTTTAGAACTACTCGAATATCAACTCTCCCAAAGACGCATCTCCGGGAACTTTTGACGGGTTCATTATTCCTGTCCATGCGGAATTTTCACGTCCTGTCTTTCCGTCCGCCACCGGATAAAAATGTACACGTCCTATATTGAAATACCACATGGTTCCGGCTTTTGGTGCGCCGATTTTCAATGATTTGAAAGGAATCGTCGCCATGGATTCCCATTTCCCGTTTTTGGAATCAAGCTTATTGCTATATTTCCAATCGCCGTTCCAAGTCCAGTCGTTCCAACCGTAACGGGGGTCATAAGTGTCCGTAATAAAACCGTGTTCGGCATCAGCATAAGAATTGTCCGCAGGTTCATAGGTCAGATAGTAATACTGGCTCTTGTCGGCAATTGGCGACAAGTTGATCACAATAGACTCTGCCAGCCATATTTCGGCATCGCGTCCACGTGATTCGAACTTCATGAGGGATGGCTCCTGCGCGCCTGAAACTTTGATGTAGAGGTTATCTTTGTCATAAAGCATCTGGAAAGACGTATCCGCATGAAGTTCCGCAACTGAACCGCGTATTTTACCCATTTTCTGAATCTCAGCCTTTTTCCAGACTTGCGCATCAAGTGTCGGAACTGTTTCTGTAAACTCAGATTTCATGCTTTTTACCTTAAGTGATGCATCTCCTTCCTTGCGCATTTTCGCAACATCCCAGTTAAAAGGCACAATACCTAAGACATTTCTCGGATTGAAATATTCTTTCGAGGAATTAACTATAGGATTATAAGGGGTGCCCTTTTTCGAAATCAATTCGTCCAGATGCTTGTTCCTCGCATCTACGGAATCCAGAAGCTGATTCATGGAAGACTGATCTTTTCTGTTCTGATAATTATGCCAGCAATAGATGACATTCACAATATGTTTCAGAAAATCAAACTCTCCGCGTATGGTGGCGATACGGTTTTTAACTTTCTCCTGTGTCGCCGTCTTTTCAGCGCGCTCGAGATCCTCCTCCATGGAATTGATCGCTCCAGGTGTGTAGATGATTCCCATCAGGCGAATCGGATCCCGTTCCATTTTCTTGATGTATTCAGCATTGAGCTGGTAATACATGAGTGCATTCTGGAGTTTTGTGAAGAACCTCCGCATCGGGATTTCAGCCTCGCGGAAAGACGCCTCCAGATATTCCCTGTATAACTCATCTGCGTTTTTCAGTTGCGGATAAGCGCCAAGTCTCAGATATCCATATATGTTCGGCCCTTCAAGACCGTATTCGTAAGGGCGCCCATTCATTTGGACAATCCTAACGTTTTTCTCACGGAAAAGATTGCTCTCCTTCCCGAAATAAGAGACTTCATTCTTCGGAGTCAATCCGGTAAGATGGAAACTTCCCCAGGTATAAAGATATGCGGCATAACCGCCGGGAACTTTTATGTTATTCCACAATTCGAAGTTTTCCGGAGTTGACTGCATCATATCTATGATCACATTTTCAGGGAATTCTTTAACGGTCTGCGGCGGCTTCGCCGTTACGGAATATGCCGAAATCATCATTTTCTTGCCGGGCCGGTCCTTCATTAGCCTAAGCGCCATGTCCCTGTGCATTGTCCAGAGTTTTTCGTTCCAGGCCGGATCTGCATACCAGACCGCCCCATTCTCCGGTTTGGTAACCGGTTTAATTCCGTAAAGTTCAAAACATTCTTTGCAGGCGCAGGGGATAAAACCGTCCGGCTGCCCGACTTCGACGATGTCATAACCTTCATCGCATTTTTCGAGAATATGCTTGTAAATCAATTCCCTGACATCCTTGTTGGAACAGCAGAGATGCTGTGTGTTTTTCTGACGCAACCCGCCACCGGTCTGGATAAAATATTCAGGATTGCTTTTGCCGTATTTCTCCTGTGGGACTGCAACATTGTGCTGATGTCCGCCCCCTGACCAAACCTTCTGGAATCTGATGGCGTGGTTCGCTATGTTGAAAATCTCCCCGGGATTTGCCCTCCCCGGAATAAAGTCGTGTTCCAGGAAAAACGGTTCCTGGCTCGTATTTAGATTATCAGGGACGCTTATGGCGGGAAGTGGCAGAAATTCAATGCCGTCGTTTCCGGGTTTTAGGAAGCGTGTACCGGCATAACGGTAAAGGAATTCAGCCGTGCTGTGAAGTGTTACAAGATAGGGTACTCTTACTCTGCCTGACGGTATTTCGGCTGTAATGGGATTGGGTCTGTCGTTTCCCGCGATAATTATGTCTTTCCCTACAGCCTTGTGCGCGTTCTGCCAGTTGTTCAATTTGGAAATATCGACTCCGTTTGCCTTTGCGAATTTAGTTGCACCAAGATAAATCCCGTGCTTGTCCTTATCTTTCTGAGATTCTTTTACGATGTCCAGTTTAACGGAGTTAGCAGCAAAGGCATCCTTAATCAGTTTTGCAGACCCTTCAACGGCTTCCTGTGAAACAGGATTCTCATACTGGTCCGGTACAATTATCTGATGTTTTGTCTTTCCGTTGACGCCAAGAATGACATCTCCGGCCAGAGCCGTCCACATCATCCCAAACGCCACTGTGATCGTCAATAAGCACTTCTTCATCACTTCTCCTTGGTGAGTTTCTTTTACAGTCTTTTTAATTTTAATTAGTCGGAGTTCACGGCTTCAGCGTGTCTAACATGTTTAAGATTAAGACACACTAAAGTTGTGAACTCCAACGGAATACATTGCCGCAGCAACATTTTCCCGCATTTTGAAATCAGCTCAATTCCCAATTTGTTTCGGACTTCGACCTGTCCACCATAGCTTCTTAGCGACGGTGGATATTCGAGTTTTGAGTTTTGATTGCTGGCAAAGCCCGCTATGGATTCGTCTATTTTCATTTCCCGTATTGAAAATGGTAAATATTCTTTTTAATCTCCTGAATAAACTCGCCGCTGCAGTCCTCCCCAATATGGCAGACATTAAATACTTCGGCCGATTCGCAACCGCAAATTTTACCGCGAATGCAATCTTCCAAATCCAATGTTTCCGGTTTTGGAACCTGACAGGCATGGATGCCGATCGCCTGGAACTTGCGTTGGAAATAGCCATCAGTGTTGATAAATGTATTCCATAAGTTAAAGGTCTCGCCGCGTCCTGTGGCGGTAACTTCCAGCCAGAACAGAAGACTGCCTTTGTAGCCTAGCTTCTGCGCCTCAAGGAAGGCCCTGTAAACCAATAGGTTTGTACAGCTATGCTCAGGATTGTTGTCTATCGGTGCATGGGTGAGTATTGCTTCCGTATTCTTTTCCAGAATCAGTTCAGCCAACTTGCTGACAGACGGTTTGTGCTCAAATGCGGTGATGATCGTCGGGGTATCGGGAGCGACGCAATCAGGACATGGACTTCCGTAGCGCAAGTCGATCGTCCGGCAGTTGATATCTGTGTAGTGCCTTTGCGGATGATTCAAATGGATAGCTTCGGTATTGAAGAGCTCTCTCGCCGCATTCGCCGCCTCCAGCTTGCGCTGCGGCATGATTTCATACCACGGCAATGTCCGGGTCTCACGGATTCCGTCCGGCAAGATTCGGCTCCACTGACCCGACATGTTGTTGGTGGACTGGACGTAAACGATCTCGTATCCGCGCTCCATGTATTTAAGCAGCGTTGATGCTGTATTGAATTCAACATCGTCTGCGTGTGCACCGATAGACATTAAAGCTTTTTTCGTCATTATTTTAATCCCCTTTTCTATTCCGAGACATGATTGCCTGTCGCGTACCTTGTAAATCACTACTTTTGTTTTATGGGACATTCTGTCCTTTTGAATATTGAGTATTCTCTCTTTTTTCAGTCCAAATCCTTCAGAGATTCGAATTCCTTCTTTTTTTTACCCTCAAGAGGGTTATCAGGGTACAACCCCGTCATGCGGCTGTGTTTTTGTTCAAGGAATACGGCATTGAAGTTTATTGCAAATGGCGGGAATTCCTTTCTCATTTTATCCGCAGTAACCCAGTTTTGCTTGACTTTATCGGCGGTTTTGGAATCCTTCAGGTTGCTTTCTTCGAATTTCTGCATCAGGGTTCTCGTATCGATCAAAAGACGGGAAAATTCAAATCCGCGCCGTACAAAATCCACTCTCTTCTTATATTTGCCATCGGCTCCTGCGAGTTTCGCATCAGCCTTGTCGAGCAGTGAGCCGGCCTTGGCAAAGAATTCCGGAGTGTATACGGAAGGCAGTCCGAATACCCTGTTTTTGTTTGGCACGCTGCTGACGAAATCATGGCGTGTTTTCTCCATGAGTTCCCAATATTGCTTCAGTTCCTGCGAGGCGGGGCCGAAAGCCCTTTTATAGTAATCATCCATCACGGCCTGGACATTTAAATATGGATTCCATGCGAGTTGAAAAATGATATAATAGTACGGACCCTGGGTGGACCAGTGCCCCCAGAGCATATCAAAGTAAAGTGAAATACATTTGTTATCGGCTGCGAAACGGAAGTCTTTTCCTGCCTCTGTCATATCGACATCCGGCATTCCCCAGGTAAATCCGGCTGGATTTCCAATATTCGGACGCCATGCCATCAGTTTGGATTTTTTCGCCCATCCTTCAAACTGACTCATGTGGAGCGGCCTGATTTCCGCACCGGTGAGATGAAAATTAGACACGCTCGATATTATCACATTGTCGTCCGGGACTGTCGCAACCGGAGGAGGTCTGGACAGTCCGTAGGCATGAAGCTGCACGTAGTATTCCTTGTCCGGGAAACGTTTCTTCAACATCCTTGCCAGGGTGTTTGCGAAAGTGACCTGGGCATCGCTAAGTGCCGGGCGATCTTCCTTTTTCCCCTTCCAGTGATATGTAACCATCTCTCCTTTCGGATTATCCCATGCGCGGCATTTCTCGCATACGCAGTGACCGGAACTCCAACTGTCGTTCGGAGATACGTTGAAAATATATTTGCCGGGATCAGCCTTGATCTGCTCCTCGACCTCCAACAGCCATTGATCCCAGACTGCGGGATTGGAATTGCAGAGCTTCGCAGTATTAGGACTCGGATACCCGCTCCGGGTGCCGTCAGGCTGGAGTGCAAAATATTCCGGATGGTTTTTTGAGTATTTCTTCCACCAGTCTCCGAATCCATGCCCGCCTTCCAGTGAGAAGGAGTCAAGCTGGTCACGCTGGTAGCGGGCCCAGAGATGGGCCTGATTCTCCTTGGTATTGCCAAGGGAAAGTCTTCCAAAGATGCCAATGCGTCCACGTATCTGGGGATGGTAGCGGTATTCAGACGGTGCGAAAGATATATCCTTCTGAGGTATTATGTCTTCCCCGAATTCCCCGGGGAATATCCACCGCACATTCAGATAGTCCTGAAGGAAAGTGTATACCGCGTTGGCTGTGCCGTATTCCTGCTGTCTACCTGTAATATCGGCGAGCCTCCCTTTAGCATTCATCAGCGCGGGATCCCAGCGATCCCTGCCTGCAATCACGAGGTTCTTCCCGTCAGTAGCTATGATTATCTCCTCCGGATATTTGAAATCGAAGTCGATCTTCGGAAAGAGATTTTTCAATTCCGGCTGAAACCCCACCCAGATCGCGTTCTGGGGGAGCGGGTCAGGCCTCCCTTCTATGATATTTGGGAGAGAGCCGCATGTTTTTGCTATATATTCGGACAGATCCTTCGCAGCCTGTTTTGTCCTGGG
>CAMCYE010000029.1 GCA_945883805.1 Victivallis vadensis
TCGGATCTCAGTACGTCAATCGGGTTCTGCTGGGCGGCTTTCCAGGCGGGGTAGGTTCCGAAAATCACTCCGACAAGCCCTGAAATCATGAATGAAAGGGCGAAGCTCCAGAATGAATAAACCGTGGGCCATTCGGCATAGCGTGTCACTCCCTCCGATATTGCCACGCCCATGATTATCCCTATTGTTCCGCCGAGAAGCGTAAGGAAAACAGTTTCAATCAGGAACTGGGACAGGATATCCCGTTTTTTCGCGCCTAAAGCCCTTCTTGTCCCGATCTCCTTCCGGCGCTCATAGACATTGGCAAGCATGATGTTCATGATTCCGACACCGCCGACCAGAAGGGAGATGCCGGCGATGGATCCCATGATGATCGTGAAAATATTCTGGGTCTGCTCCCTCTGTTTCAGAAGTTCATACGGGATGATTATGCCCCAGTCCTTTTCCTTCTGGTGGGTTTTGTCCATGTATCCCTTTATCCGTTTCGCAGTATCATCGATGAATGCGATATTCGCGACTTTAACAATAAAAATGTCGAATTCGATATATGTGATTGTAAGCTGATGTCTGCTTTGCCCCGTATAGGCATTGTATCCGAATATGCTGTTGGAGGTTGATATTGGAATAATCATCATGTCGTTCGGGCTGTTCAATTCCGGCAACTGGGTTCCGATATTGTTTTCAATGATGCCGACTATGTTGAATATGGCATTTTCAATCCTTACCGTACTTCCGATTATCCCGGTTTTTTCTATGGAGAATAAATTGCGCTTGACATTCTTGCCGATTACGCAGACATTTGAGGTGTTGGCGTTGTCTATGTCGTTAAGCCAGCGGCCATCCACCAATTTAGATTTCGAATCATCAAGGAAGGAGGTGTCTGCCGAAATGAGAAGCATGTCGAGACGTGTGGTGCCTTTCATGATTTTCTTCCTGGAGTTGCGGATGGTGGTGATCCTGTCGACATTGTCAAAATGTCTCAGGTTTGAAAGATCCATCTGGTTCAGTCCGAAGTTTTCAGTCATTCCGCCTTCAGATGAACTGCCGGTCTTGCCGGTGACAGGCGGCTTCTTGCTGAAGACGATTATCTTGTCGATGCCCATGGCCTCAATCTGGGAAAGGGACTGCCTTTTCGCACCTTCCGATATCGCGAGCATTGAAATGACGCTTCCAACACCGAAAATTATTCCGAGCGAGGTCAGGAAAGAACGGATCTTGTGCAGGAGAAGATTGTGAAAAGAAAGCCTGAATAGATCATTGATCAGCATAATGCAATTCTCTCTTGATTTCCTTGTTAATTTTCCCGTCCTGGAAAAATTTCCTTATTCAGAGCACGTAAAATCCCGAACTTTACGCCTTCGGGTTGAATGTCCGATGTTCAGCCTTTTTATCTATACTTCTCCGATTCTCCGGCTCCCCGGCTATGTCCGCCATCTTGTCACGCCATAGACTCACTGCGAAGGCGGAAGCTTCTTAGCGACGGCGGATTCTTTTCTCGGGCAGGAATGTTTACCCGGCCTCTGGCGGCGCCAAAGGCGACCAGGGCCCGATTTACTTTTCTCTTGACTCCTCTTCGCCGACGACCCTGCCGTCCTTGAGATAAATCACCCTGTCGCAATAGACTTTAAGTTCCGGGTTATGTGTCACCATGAGGATGGTTGTGTTTTTGTCCTTATGGAGATTTTTAAAAAGCTCCATTATTTCATCGCTTCTCTTTTCGTCCAAGTTTCCCGTAGGCTCATCAGCGAGGAGAAACGAAGGGCTGTTGCTCAGCGCACGCGCTATTGCAACTCTCTGGCATTCCCCTCCGGAAAGCTCGGTAGGGCGATGTTTGAGCCGGTGCGACAATTTGACTTTTTCAGAGAGCTCTTCCGATATCCTGTTGCGCTGATGCTTATGGATTCCCGCATATACCAAGGGAACCTCGATGTTCTGCTGCACGGTCAGATGCGGGAAAAGATTGAAACTCTGGAAAATGAAACCGATACATGAATTCCTGAGTTCCGCAAGTGCGTTGTCGGAAAGACGGCTGACCTCCTTGTCAATCAGGAAGTATTTGCCCTCTGTAGGCACATCAAGGAGTCCCAGGAGGTTCAGGAGAGTTGATTTACCAGAACCTGATGTGCCCATGATTCCCGCGAATTCGCCCTTTTTTACAGTTATGTTTATACCTTTCAGAACCGGGACGTCGGTTGTCCCCAGATGGTACGTCTTTATGACGTTTTCAAGACGGACTATGGTGTCTGTTGGTTTTTGAATGGGTTCGTTTTCGCCGCTCATGGGTTGCCTGTTAAATTTGTTGCCAAGGAATTTTAAAATTTATTTCCTGAGTAATTCGGGCTTTTTACCCCGTCAGCCATGGTGAATATCATGGTCGTATGACCGGGGTAGCCTGCAATTTTCCTTGTGTTTCCAGATTAATTTAACTACAGGCTTAAGTTTACCTGCCTATGGCAGCGCCTTCGGCTACCAGGGCCTGTGTTACTTTAAAGAACATGCCTTGCGGCATTAACTACAAACGAATTAAGAAAGACCTAGCATTTGTTGGTAGTTAATCCGCCTATTCAGATGTTCTTATGTTTTTTTGTTTAATTTAGCATTTTTCAAAACTTTGTGCCTCTGCCTGTCCCGGCGAAGTGCCTTGACGAAGACGGATGCCTTTGTATCTCTGTAACTATTCTAAAAACGTTGCGGTCTTCGTCCATCTAATTTGATTTTGACTGGAACGGCCTGTAAAGATAAACGGTGTCGCCTTCGCTCAGCCCGCTTTTTATATGGACATAATTGTCGTTTGAAATACCAAGGGTGACGTACGCGGTTTTTGGCTTGTCTCCGCCTTTGAGATATACAAAATATTTTCCCTCCTCTTCGAAAACGGATTCAATCGGGATCGACATTACGTCCTTGAGGGTTTCCGTTATTATCTCAATCTGTACGCTCATCCCGCTCATTAGGTCAGGATCCTGTTCATTAAGTGATATTTCTGAAGTATAAATCTTCGGAGAGGTCCTGTCCCAGAAAATAAGGTTCACGGGTAGCAGGGCGATCTTGCTGATTTTGCCCCTGATTTTCAGGTTAGTAAGTGAATCCGGTGTTATTATGACAGCGTCATCCAGTGAAATTTTTGACCTGTACTGTTCGGGCAGATCAAATTCCACAATGAGTTTGCTCATGTCCGGAATAGTCAGAAGAACCTGCTTGCGCCCTATATCCATACCGATTTTCAGTTCGATTGGACCGCCACCCCTCCTGTTGTCCGGATCTCCGTATGTGACGATTCCATCCACCGGCGCGACAAGCTCCATGATTTCAAGGTAATCCTGATGCTTTTTGAGATCCCTTTCCAGTTTTTTTCTGTTTTCATCAATTCTGCTTATGGCATTTTCCTTCTGGATAAGCCCGGAAGCGCATTTGATTTTCGTCTTGTTGAGATTCAGTTTTGTCTGTGCAACTGAATTCGTCAACTGCGAAATCCTGTTGGGATATGAGAACCTCTTGAATATCTTGCGTTCCAGAAGCGAATTGGCATGGCTTATTTTCTCCCGTTCCGCCTTTTTTTTGAGCCCGTCCAGCTTCAGCTTCGCCGCATCGTCATCTTCCTGTTTCATGTATACTGTATTTGAATAATCATCCTTCGCATTATCATATGCGTTTTGCGCATCATCCAGAAGTTTCTTGGCGTCATTGACCTTGACATCCTGGGCGTCATCATCCCTGGGGCCCTCAAGTTTCCTGTATTTGCTGAAAGCCGCCAAAGAGTCTTCCACGGCGTCACCCGCCGTCTTTATTTCGGCATAATTTGAGCTTTCAAGAATGCGCTTCTCTTCAACCGCGATTTCAAGTTCCTTCTGGGTGTTCTGGAGGTTCAGCTTGAACTCGTCAACTTTAATCTGGAGATCTTCGGTCTCGAACTTTGCGAGGATATCACCTTTATTCGCCCTGGTATTTTCCGGAATGACCCAAAGAAGTTTCGTGTTGAACGCCGCTTCCAGCGCAAGCTTGTATTTCACCTGGGCGTTTACATTCCCCGTCAGGAGGACGCTTATTGTCATATCCCCCTTCCTTACCGTGTAGAACCTGTCAAGAACACGGCTCTTTGAATTTTCAGCCTTATCCTTGCCTGAAATCAGAAAAGGCAGGATAAAATATGACAGGACTGCTGTTATTATCACAATGGCGATACCGGCGAAGATTAGTTTTTTCATTTTTACACGATGCAGCTTATTTGGTTTCAGTGCCTTTGGTATCTGTTTCCGGATTTTTTTCAGGATTTGTATATCTCAGGTTAGTCACCGGGAAAAGATCCTTATCCTGATGGAGGGAGTCGCTTATGTCTTTCACATCGGAGGCCGACTTGTTCATGTCGTAGGCGACAAAACCGTCTTGAGTTCCGCTTTTCTTGAGGATGCCTATTTTCATGAAAAACACAAGCTGTTTTTTCACATCGCTCAGATCCAGTGCCGTGAACATGTCGCCGATAATGCCGGGCATGTCCCCCAGAACAGGGGTCTTCCTTGTGGTTTTCAACACGGCATTCGAATAAAGTCCGCCAAGAAGAATTATCTCATTGTCCCCGGCCGTCAGTTCAGTGTTGATATTCCTTACGGCGATGACTGGATTACTGACATTTATGCCATTTTGCACAGATGTTTCAAAACGTATTATCGTACTGACTTCCGGATTTATGATTAATTTCACTGAATCATTGTTTATGATTACCGGAGTGACATTGAGTTTCACCCCTATCCTTTTGAAGATGATTGACGTTGTCACGGTCCCCCCGTTCACCTGCGTCTGCAAGATCGGCACGTCCTCGGCGGCAACCATGCTTGCGGTCGTCCCGAGATCTACGATAAGGTTTGGGGATGACAGAACCTTGGCGTCCCTTGCCGTCTTAAGCCACTGGAGGAAGAGATTGAGGTCTTTCAGATTATTGTCTTTGGTCCCGGAGGAATAGGGGAAAAAATTAAAGCCCCCCCCCTGTTTATTGAGCGGAGCCTGTGAGGGCGAGGTTAGATTGTACCCGTATGTGTTTGTAAGTCCCTTGTCTGTCTGGACTTTCTGATATTCCATTCTGACATCCCGCTGCATGCCTTCATCAACTGAAACTTCAACAATCTTGGCCTCGACGAGTATCTGCGGATTTTTCACGTCCATGGAGACCAATGCGAGTTTAAAATCCTCGGTTTTTGAGTTGACATCATTTATCACTATCATGTTCTGGTCTGCGGACTCTTCAACCGTTCCTGAAGATGAAATCATCCCCTCCAAGGCGTCCAATATGGATTTTGACTTCACATTGCGGCATTTGTATATGACCGTCACCCTTTCGTCACTGCTGGGAATTATCTTGAGATATGGCGGAGGCTCTTCCATCTCTTTCCCGTCGTTTATCGGACGAGGGGTTGGGAGAAGAAGCTCTTCAATTTTTTTAATTACATCTTCTTTGTCTTTTTCCCTTTCCTCATTGGTTTTCGGAACAGCCTCCTCTTCGGCAAAGAGGAAGACTGCAAATGAAAAAAAGAAGGCAAAGACCAGAAAAATTTTAAGGTAAAAACAGTTTGAGCTCATTTGTTTCCCATGATTTTATGAATTGACGAACCCGATAAACGTATAAACAGATAAGTTTATTGCGCTAAAAACAAAAACATAGCGAATGTTTTAGGATTTTTACCTGAAATATATGCAAAAATGGGACAGTTAGTTACTTCCGCCCGAACATTTTCCTGATATTGGCGGTAAACGGTTTCCTTATTATGCCTCTTTCGGTGATGATTCCGGTTATTAGTTCGTGCGTGGTGACATCAAATGCCGGGTTGTATGTCGATACGTCCGGCGGAGCGGTAAGCCTGCCAAAACCGCGCCTGATCTCATCCCCGTCCCTTTCCTCGATCGGAATTTTGCTACCGTCATTCATTGTGATATCAACGGTGGAGTAGGGTGCCGCAATATAAAACGGGATTTTATGGTATTTTGCGAGAATTGCAACGCCGTATGTCCCGATTTTGTTGGCGGTGTCGCCATTTGCCGCAATCCTGTCGGCACCGACGATTATAAGGTCAATTTTACCCTCCCTCATGACCTGCGCCGCCATATTGTCGCATATTGTCGTGACATCCACCCCTGCGCGTTTCAACTCCCAGGCGGTAAGTCTGGATCCCTGGAGCAGAGGCCTTGTCTCATCCGAATAAACCTTGATTTTCAATCCTTTTTCGTATGCCGCATAAATTGGCGAAAGCGCTGTTCCGTAATCTGCCGTCGCCAGCGCGCCCGCATTGCAATGAGTCAGTATCCCTGCGCCGTCCCTGATAAGAGCCACGCCGTGTTGTCCGATCGCCTTGCACATCTCAATATCCTCCCTGACTATCTCAAGCGCTTCGGAAAGCAGGGATTCTTTGAGTTTGTCAACGCATTCAAGTCCGCAGGATACGGATTTTTCTACGGACAGAACTGCCCGTTTCAATGCCCAGGAAAGATTTACCGCAGTCGGTCTGGAAGAAGAAAGATAATCCGCAGTTTTGCGGAGTTCGCAAAGAAAATCCGATGAATTCCCGGCTTTGCTGTGTTGGGAAACGGCCGCGAGCCCAAGCGCCGCCGCACACCCGATAGCCGGTGCGCCACGGACAACCAGTCGCTTTATGCAATCAAAAATTTCCTGCCCATCGTCCGTTTCAACATATACCAGCGTCTCAGGAAGCACGGTCTGGTCAATCAGCCTGAGTTTTCCAGGCAGTAAATTTTTATCAATTTTTCCAGTTGCGGGAAAAATTTTCCCATCCGCAGTAATCCATCTTACAGTGTCAAGCATTTTTCACCTTTATTTTAAATTCGTGGTAGTGCAAGTATCGTACGTTTTTAATCTTTCACCAAATCCCCAAATCATTAAATTCTCTTTAGCCTATCCAAGAGCATGGAGAATCTCGTCTCCATCCGGGCATTGTTTACGGCCATTGACAGTGATTTTTTGCTGCCGATGATTACCAGCAGTTTTTTCGCCCTGGTCATGCCGGTGTAGAGCAGATTCCTCTGCAGCATCATGAAATGCTGGCTCAGAAGCGGGATTATCACCGCCGGGAATTCACTGCCCTGGGATTTATGGACGGTTATCGCGTATGCCAGCGCAAGCTGGTCCGCCTCGATGAAATCGTAATCCACCGTGCTTCCCTCAAACGCGACGCGGAACTTCTTTTCATGGTGGTCAATGCCGGCTATCCTTCCCATGTCGCCGTTGAAAACAGCCTTGTCGTAATTGTTGGAAGTCTGCAATACCCTGTCGCCGGAGCGGAAGATCTGTTCGCCCAGGGAGAAGTGAAGCCGGTGCTTGTCTTCGGGATTGAGATCCGCCTGCAAGGTTTTGTTGAGCGCGAACGTTCCGCATGTGCCGCGGTTCATCGGACTCAGCACCTGTATGTCGCGCATCGGGTCGAATCCGAAGCGTTTTGGAATCCTGTCGCTCACCATTTCGGAAATTGTCTTCAGAGCCAGTTCCGGATCCTCCTGCTCGATAAAGTAGAAGTCGGTGAGTATGTTTTTCGGGACCGGTACGATGTCCGGCATCCGGCCTGAATTTACCGCGTGGGCGTTTGTTATGATCCGGCTTCCCTCCTTCTGACGGTATATCTGGGTGAGGTGGGTCACCTTCGACTTTCCGGATCTTATCATGTCGGCGAGGAATGTTCCGGGCCCGACCGATGGCAGCTGATCGGAATCGCCGACCATCACCACGGTCGTCCCCTGTGCGATTGATCTGAAAAGATATCTGGCGAGAGGGATGTCCAGCATTGAAACTTCATCGACAATCAGCAGGTCGCATGGCAGGGCGATTTTTGCGCCGTAGTAGAACCCCCTTTTTGCAGGCTCCCATTTCAGCATCCGGTGGATGGTCATTGCGATTGACCTGCAGGATTCGCTGAGCCGTTTCGAGGCGCGGCCCGTCGGCGCCGCAAGATAGACCCGCAGTTTTGCGATCTTCGCACGCCTCACAATTTCGCCGACCACAGTCGTTTTCCCGACACCCGGTCCACCGGTTATGATGCTTATGGGATGCTGGCATACGCTGTTCACCGCTTCAAGCTGTCCCGGATTGAAATTTATTTTCGTCTGCGTCTCGGCTTCCCTTATTTTCTGTCCGTGATGAACCTGCGCCCCGCCGATCTTTCCTATGATTGACGCGAGCTCTTTTTCGGCACTGTGAAGAAATGCACTGTAAACCATTTTCTGGGCGAGGACGCCGTTGTCGCTTTCATTGAGAGTATCCCTGACTGCAAACCCTTTTTCAACGGCGATATCAAGTCCGCGCGAAGCATGCGTTTCCTCCACATCGAGGAGTTTAGCGGTGTTTTTGATGAATTCGGATTCGGGATAGCAGACATGACCCGCCTCGCTCAGCCGGTTGAGCGAGTAGAGAACTCCGGATGCGAGTCTCGCATCGTCGGTTTTCTTGAGACCCAGACTTCCGCCGATCTTGTCGGACATTATGAATCCTATGCCGTCAACATCCTCCGCGAGCCGGTACGGGTTTTCCCTTACGACCTGCGGCGACTTGTCACCGTAAACCTTGTAAATCCTCACTGCGTAGGCGGTGCTTATCCCGAGACTTTGCAGGAAAATGAAGATGTCGCGCTTGTTGGAATGTTCCAGCCAGGTCTGGCGCACCATCTCGACGCGCTTTTTTCCGAAACCTGGGATCTCTTCAAGCCTGCCGGAATAATTGTCTAGAATCTCCAACGTCTTGTCGCCGAACCTGTTGACAATGCATTCCGCAAGTTTCGGTCCGACTCCGTGGATGAGGCCCGAGGAGAGATAACGCTTGATGCCGTCCGCCGTGCTGGGAAGAATATATTTATAGGTTTTGGTTTTGAACTGACGCCCGTGTTCGCGATGATTTTCCCAGACACCCTTCAGCTCGATGCCCTGTCCGGCATATGCACCGGTGATCGGTCCGACAACAACATGCTCCGCACCTTTTGAATCGATAAGTTTCAATACGGTGTAAGTTTCATCATCGCTGGTGTAAACAACATTCTTGACTTCACCCCGCAGTGAATGCTCAAGAATGCTACCGCCTGCTTTGACAACGTCTGAATTGTTTAAGTTTAGTTCGTCCATAAAAAGTGTCCATGTGGCCAAGAGAAAGAGACCGAGTGGCCAAGTAACCAAGTTTAGATTTTATATTTTTCGTTTTTTTGTCAGGCGTCTTAGCCTGACTTTGGACTGCGGTGCCCCTGCGCCGCTTTGTTTTATAGCGGAGCTGTTTTTATCTTGCTTCCATCGACATAATACGCTCTTCCTCGTCCAATGGTTAATATCCGCAATTACTCTTCACCATGAAATACACCTGAAATCATGTCTTTGCAAACCGAAGTAAGACAGGCCTTTTTACCTGTCATCCCATTCTTCCTCGGGCAGGAATGCCCGAGTTACTTTCCCTCTCCAACTCCCGCACTTTCGCATTTCCGAACTTCTAAATCACACAACTGAAGTTGTGAACTCCAACATTTTTGAACTCACACACCCTTGACACTTACCTCTTTGCTTTCTCAACCAATTCGAAGTTGGACGTTCGATGTTCAATGTTCGAAGTTCAGTTTTCCCTTTATTCCGGGAATCCATCCTTTCCGATCAGCGGCACGAAACGGCAGGCCGTATGGCGGTTGATTTTTATGTTGTGCGGCTCTTTCACCACCTGCAGGAGCTGTTGCACCATGATGTTGCCACAGGGGATGACGAGCTTTCTTCCGACCTTCAGCTGATGTATGAGTGCCGAAGGGACTGTCGGCGCGGCGGCTGTCACTATGATTCCATCGAATGGTGCTTCATCCGGACAGCCGAGCGTGCCGTCATCGACATAAATCTTCACACGGTCTCCGTATTGGAGTTTTTTTAGGTTCTCTTTTGCGAAATCCGCAACGGTCTCTATCCTCTCAATGCTGATGACATTACATCCCATGTTTGCGAGAATCGCAGACTGATATCCGGTACCGGTTCCGATTTCAAGAATCTTTACGCCTTTTGAAATGTCTTCGGCGGTAAGTTCCAGAAGTTCCGTCATGACGGCGACCATGTACGGCTGCGAAATGGTCTGGTTGTCGATTATCGGGAGCGGGGTGTCGTCATATGCGTTGTCGGCATATTCTTCAGTTACGAAACATTCCCTGGGGACATTCAGGAAAGCGTCAATGACAAGTTCATCATTGATTCCGCGCGGGCGGAGCTGTGTCTCAACCATGTTTTTCCGCAGGCTGGACGACAAAACTCCGTAATCGATATAATCGCCGACCGGCTTGATCATTTTCCCCTTGCAGAGACGGCCCTTTTCATTTCCCTGTCCGACTCTTTCTTTTTCAGGGTTTCGCGCTTGTCGCCGTGGGTCTTGCCTTTTGCGGTGGCAATCTCGACTTTGATTTTCCCGTTTTTGAGATAGACCTTGAGAGGGATGATGGTGTTCCCTTTTTCGCGTGTCGCGAGTATAAGTTTGCGGATTTCGCGTTTATGCAAGAGCAGTTTTCTTTCACGTACTGGAGTGTGGTTGAAACGGTTGCCAGGTTCGTAAATCGCGATATTTGCATTGAGAAGGAAAACTTCATCCTCATTGACCATGGCGTAGGCATCGTTGAGGGATATCTGGCGGGCACGGCAACTCTTGACCTCTGTGCCTTTCAGCCCGATTCCAGCCTCATACCTGTCCATGATATGATAATCATGAAACGCTTTTCTGTTCTCCGCAAGGATTTTTTCCATATATGAGACCCGGATTTTAGAGTTTTAAGTCACAAGTGTTAAGTTTTAAGAAAAGAAAATGTAGTTCCCGCAAAAAATCTAATGCTCACAGCTTAAAACCTGAAACTTAGTTCTGACTATTATTGTAATTTCATCATCTAATATACTTCATAATCCTTGCCGACATCAACCGGAACTGTTGCATATTCCTGAATAATCGTATTTTTATAGTTTTAAGTCACAGGTGTTAAGTTTTAAGGAAAGCATTTGCGGTTCCCATAAAACAATTAATTTACTTAAAACTTAACACCTGTGACTTAAAACATAAAACTTAATTCCGTCTTTCTTTTGCGAAACTCGCAGTTTGAGTGTAAGTTTTACGGCTCAAAAATTTTAAACTGAGGATTTACTTATGGAAAATACCAAATCGCCTGAACTCATGGAAAAAATAGTCTCACTCTGCAAGCGCAGGGGCTTCATATTTCAAAGCTCCGAGATATATGGCGGAATAAACGGATTTTGGGACTACGGCCCGTACGGGACCGCCCTTAAAAGGGCTGTTGAAAAATGCTGGTGGAACGAGATGGTCGAGAAAAGGGACAATGTGGACGGACTCGATTCAACCGTCATCTGCCACCCGAAAATCTGGAAGGCCTCAGGCCATCTCGACAAGTTCGGTGATTTGATGACGGACTGCCGCGACTGCAAGGCGCGTCACCGTGTCGACCAGATGGAAGACCAGTCGAAATGCCCGGCATGCGGTTCAAAAAACCTGACGCCGCCCCGCGAATTTAATCTCATGATGAAAACCTATGTCGGTCCGGTTTCCGATGAGGAGCACACCGCTTATCTCCGCGCCGAGACCTGTCAGCCGATTTTTGTGGACTTCCATCTTGTCAGGGTCGCTGCACGCAGGAAACTCCCTTTTGGCATCGCACAGGTCGGGAAGGCGTTCAGGAACGAGATAAATCCGAGGAACTTCATTTTTCGTTCCCGCGAATTCAGCCAGATGGAAATGGAGTTCTTCTGTTTTGAAGAGGACTCTATGAAATGGTACGAGTACTGGAAGAACGAACGCGTCAGGTATTACACGGAAGTTCTCGGATTCAAAGAGGATGAGATAAAAATACATGAACATGAAACCCTCGCACATTACGCGAAGGCCGCACTCGACATAGAATTCAAATTCCCGTTCGGCTGGGGTGAACTTGAGGGCGTGCACCACCGCGGCACCTGGGACATGTCGAGACACCAGGAGTTCTCCGGGGAGAACCTTGAATATTTCGACCAGGAAAACAACAGGCGGATTACGCCGACTGTTGTCGAGACGTCCGTTGGTGTTGACCGGACGGTTCTTGCACTGCTGTGCCACGCCTATGACGAAGACACGGCTGCGACGAAGAAGGAGGGAATGGACGAGGATGTCAGGATCGTCCTGCGTTTCCCTGCAAAACTCGCACCTGTCCAGGTTGCGGTTCTTCCGCTTTCAAACAAGCTTTCCGAGCCTGCAAATAAGATTTCAACAGCTTTGAAGAAATATTTCCGTGTAGAATTCGATGTCACCGGCAGCATAGGGAAGCGCTATCGCAGACAGGATGAAATAGGGACGCCATACTGCGTGACATACGATTTCAAGACTGAGGAAGACCAGTCGGTAACCGTCCGCGACAGGGATACGATGGCGCAGGACAGAGTTGCAATTGACAAGTTGAAGCAGTATTTTCAGGACAAGTTGGATATGTGATTTTGAATAGGCGCAGAGCTTCAAAGGCACATAGGCACAAAGGTATGAAGTGAGGAATTTTTGATTTACGAGCGTAATAACGCTCCGTGGAGTGCGGTAACTCGTTACCGCCTTGTTTAGCGAAATTTATTTCGCGGCATTTAGATTGGACGGAATAAATTCCATCATTAAAGGCGGTAATAAATTACCGCACTCCATGTGCGGATTTAGCAATCCGCAGAAGATGAATTTCAAAATTAGATATTGGGTGTTCGTAAACTTTGAAAATCCTTAGCATAAATTTTAAACTGTGTGCCTCTGTGCCTATGCGCCTTTGTGCCTGTTAAATACGGAGAATCGAAAAATGGGAACCAATATGAAATGTCCGAAATGCGCTCTTGGAGAGCTTATTCCGCAGAAATACGACGGTGTTACCATAGATGTCTGCACGAAATGCAACGGGATCTGGCTGCACAAGGGAGATCTGAACAAGATGGCGCATCCGCATGAGGGCGATCTCGAGTATTGTTCAACGGAACATATCACGGAAGACAGGATTTCCGACTGTAACTGCCCACAGTGCAAAGATATAAAACTTAAAAAGGTCAACTTCGTCTCATACTCCGACATCGTCCTCGAATACTGTTCGAAATGCGAGGGTATCTGGCTCGACCGCGGTGAACTCGACGCAATCAACGCCGAGATAGATAAGATTCAGGAGATCCCCGAATCCTGGGACCACAGAATCATGACCTTCCTTTCAAAGCTCCCGTTCTAGAGTAACTCGGGCATTCCTGCCCGAGAATCCAAAGGATAGTAATCGGTTATCAGTGAACAGTTGCTGGAAACCCGTTATTTAATAGATGTGTGTCCCTGTTGGAGTTCACGGCTTTAGCGTGTCTTGGTGTTCATTTTCCTCTCTTCTTCATCAAACCAAACATAATAGTCCGAAATACGGGGCGCAAGATACGAGAGTGGACACGCTAAAGCCGTGAACTCCAACTTAAGAAATCCCCTCTTATGACTTATTGATGTTTTTTCAACTCTCCCAACTTATTCCCCTCATTCCCATGTGCGGTTGCGATATATGGAAAGCCGTTGTTCTTCGTATTGCTATGCTTGATTTATGTTCCAGCGCCGGATATTCTTAATCCGACGTCAATATCAAAATTTAAAATTCATCGAGATAATTTGAAACAGATCATCAATTTATTGTTATCGTTTGCACCGTGGATTGCTTTTCTCGTTCTTGCCGGGCATTCTATTTTACGGCTGGACATTGCAGTGATTGTCGCGGCGATTCTTGTCGTAGTCATGGCGATTACGGGACTCCATCGTGGTGCGGTGCTCTGGGCTGGGTATCTTTTTTTCAGCGCGGCGATCATCTTCGTTGTCGTCCTCGAAAACATGTGGTTTATCAGTCATCTGGGAATACTCGCCAATGGAACCTTGTTCTCTTCGGCATTTCTGGGAATGATGATCGGCAAACCTTTCACCGAAGATTATGCCCGCGTTGAAACCCCAAAGGAAATTTGGGAAACGGCGGAGTTTGTTCGCGCCTGTTATACGACCACTTCCGTCTGGTCGCTAGTGTTCCTTCTCAATCTGGCATCCAGCATTATCTCCTTTTATGACCATAGGATATCCGGATGGTGTTTTACCGTATTCAATTACAGCATGTTAGTCGGCGGTGTCGCCTATACCAGCATTTATACGAAATATCTTCATCGCCGCCGTGCAAAAAAGACGGAGCCGGAAATTGGTAAGTGATATGACACTAGGAACGCCGGCCCTGGTCGCCTATGGCGCCGCCATAGACGGGTAAACAACTTGCCGGCGGCAATGTTCAGCAAATCCAAACCGTTCAAGGTTCTGCCTGCGGACGGGAAATAAAGGAAGATATTTGTGATTCACTCCATTCGTTATGGTTTGGCGGTTAATTATGCCGGGATGATGTGCATGGCTATTGCCATCAATCTACTGCCGGTTTTCCTGACCACGATCAGCCATGAGTTTGGAGGGGTTCAGGGTTTGACAAATGAGCAACTGGGGCGGCTGGCCGGCATTACATTTGTCGGACTCGTGGGAGGCATCCTTGTCACAGGCCCTTTGGCTGATAGATGGGGTGCCAAACTGTTCGCCATTGCCGGGAACGGTTTGATTATACTGGGTTTGATCGGATTGGGAATGTCTCCCGATTATGGGAGCGTTTGCATTGCTGTTTTCGTAATGGGTCTTGGAGCCGGCATTCTTGACATGGTCTTGAGCCCGATTGTCTGCGCCCTGCAACCTCATCGGCGGACGTCCGCCATGAACTGGCTCCATTCATTTTATTGTACGGGCGCAGTAATCACAGTCCTTTTAAGCGCATTGGCGTTGAAGTTGGAAGTGGGGTGGAGGCCTCTTTCGCTCGCCCTGGCACTTCTTCCCGCATTGGTGATGGCAGCGTTTGCCTTCATGGAAATACCAAACCTGGTTACTGCCGGAACGGAACGCCTGCGTCTTCGGGAACTGATTAAAATCCGGTTTTTCCATGTCGCCCTTCTGGCTATTTTTTTCGGAGGAGCCGCTGAACTGGGATTGGCCCAATGGTTGCCGGCCTATGCGGAAACAACTTTGGGATTTTCCAAATGGACCAGCGGACTTTCCCTGCTTTTCTTCTCATTAGCCATGACCATAGGCCGGATTTCCGTGGGACTGCTGGGAAACCGGGTCAACCCGTATACGATTCTCCTCCTCTGTTGCGGAGGATCTGTCTTTCTGTTCCTCGGATGTAGTTTTGCTCCGTGGCCCGGAGTGGCGTTGGCCGCGTGCATGCTGGTCGGCATCACGGGAAGTTGTCTCTGGCCCAGCACATTGGGAGTGGCAGCGGATCATTTCCCGCGCGGCGGAGCATCCATGTTTGGATTCCTGGCCGCATTCGGTAATTTCGGCGGTGTTTTCATGCCGTGGATGGTTGGTGTCATCGCGGACAATTCCAACCTGCGCTGGGGACTCGGTTCGGCCACCTTATGTCCGCTCTTCATGATTTTCCTGTTGCTCTGGATGCGCAAACAGGAAAAGGAACATCGGGTTGCGGGATCCACAGTTTTATAAAAACTGGTTTCCGGAGTGGTAATTTCCGTTACGGAAATTACTTTCCTATGCAGAACCTGCTGAAGATGTCGTCAAGAATATCCGGGGAGGCGTCCTCGCCGGTGATTTTTCCCAGCGAGGAGATCGCCGATCTCAAATGTACTGCGGCGAGTTCCCAGTTCTGTCCGATGATGTTTGAGACCGCTCCCGGAATGGCTTCGGCCGCTTCCTCGAGCAGTGAGGCGTGTCTTGAGCTGACCGCAAGTTCGGGTTCTTCGGTATGGGGATGCCCCCAGGCTTTTTTCTCTATTACATCAAGGAGTTCTTCGATCCCCGTGTTTTTCTCCACGGAAACCTTCACCGTGTCAATTCCGGTGTCCGGAAGGGATGACGGGTCTTTTACAAGATCTGTTTTGTTCCACACGGCGATTGAGCTGTCACGGTTGCGGAGGTGTTTTTTCATGGTTTCAATTTCGGCTGGCAATTCGGAACAGGGATCAAGTATCCATAGCACCAGCTGGGCCTGTTTTATGGAGGAGAGGCTTCTTTCGATACCCTTGTTCTCGATTAGGTCGTCGGCGTCGCGGATTCCCGCGGTGTCAATCAGCCTGACGGGAATATTCCTGATTACGGCATGTTCTTCAACGGTGTCTCTTGTCGTGCCAGGGAGCGGCGTGACAATGGCCCGGTCATAACCGAGGAGAAGGTTGAGCATGCTGGATTTCCCGACGTTCGGTTTTCCGGCTATGACAATGCGTATCCCCTCCCTCAGCACCGCGCCTTCTGTTTTATATTTCAGGAGGCTCCCTATTTTTGCAGATGATTCATTGAGTCTGTCATTAAGGTCGTCCGTGGAAGTCCAGTCGAGATTCTCCTCTCCGAAATCGAGGCGGGATTCGCATTCTGACAACACGAAGACAAGAGCGCTTCTTATTTCACGGACAGTTCGCCCTATTATTCCTCCTGCCTGCCTTTCTGCGAGATTGAGAGCCATTGAACTTTCCGCGGAAATTATTTCAGCGACCCCTTCCGCCTGCGTGAGATCAATCTTCCCGTTCATGAATGCGCGGAATGTGAATTCTCCGGGGTTCGCCTGTCTGGCTCCGGATCCAAGGCAGAGTTCGAGGACTTTTCTCGATACGAGGGTTCCGCCGTGGCATTGTATTTCGACAGTGTCTTCACCTGTATACGAATTCGGGCTTGGGAAGTAAACGGCAATCGCCTGTTCTGAAAATAATCCGTCGCGGGATTTGCATTTTCCGAGAAGCATGGTTCTCCGGTTTTCCGTGGAGAGTTTTTTCCGCCCGTGCCAGAAGGAATTTGAAACATGCAAAGCATCAGGCCCGGAAATCCTTATTACGGTTACGGCTCCGCCGGTGCCTGTCGCTATTGCGGCTATTGTGTCGGCAGTGTTATCCATCAGTCTTGTCCTAATTTAAGGTATAGGAATTTCAAAGTGACCAGTCATCAGTCAACAGTGATCAGTCAATGGATTTTATTACTGATAACTGAACACTGATTACTGATGACTAAAGTTGCGGCAACGCCGCCTAATTAATATGGTTCGCGAATCTTGTAATTTTTTAATTTTAACTGTAGATTCAGCTGTTATTATATATTCAAATTGCGCGGATTGATAAGATTATATCCGACTTATTTACATATTTTACTGGAGGGGTTGTTTCATTATGGAAAGAAAAGCTTTCAAGGATATACCGTCCGATTTAAAAAGCAAATATCAGTCCGCCATGGGCGCAAGGGATATTGAATACGCAATGATGCTCTTGAAGGGGATTGTCCAGAAGGAACCCTGTTTCGGAGAGGCGAGGGACCAGCTCAGGAAGCTTGAAAAGTCAAAAGTCAGGAATCTCGGTTTTTTAGCAAGGGTGATATCGGCGTTGAAAACCTACAGCACCTTGACTGCCGGGAAAGCTCAGCTTGGCAGGAAAAAACCCCTGGAGGCGCTGAGGCATGCCGAGGATATGCTGGCTGTCAATCTTAAATCGCTTCCCGCTTTGATTCTCATGTCGAATGCCGGACGGGAACTCGGTGCACGTTTCATATCCATAGAGGCGCTTGAAATAGCCAGGGAATACTTTCCGAGGAATATACGGGTTCTGGATGAGCTTGCCGACGAGTATGCCGCTAATAAGCAGGGAACAAACTCGCTGAGGATACGCCAGGAAATATGCGCAATAATGCCGGGAGACCTGATTGCCCAGCAGAAAGTCAGGGCGGCTGCGGCTCTCGCAACAATGCAGACTGGAAAATGGGAGGAGAAGAATACCGGTGACGAAGGTTACCGCAACATACTCAAAAGCCAGGATGAAGCCGTCAAACTTGAGCAGCAGGACCGCATTGCTAGAAACATAGACGATGTCAAGGATCTTATTGGCGGACTTGAAAAGCAGATAGCCGACGGGAAGGGGAATCAGGAACTGAAACGCAAGCTCGCCGACCTTTACCAGAAAGCCGGCCAGCACGACAAGGCCATAGAATATTACAACATGGTCGCTCAGGAAATTGGTGCGATGGATCCGTTCATTGACAAGGCCATAGAGAAATCAACGGTTGCGAAATATGAAGGAAGCATCCTGGAATGGCAGGAATATGTGAAGGCTGCTCCGGACAATAAGGCGGAAGCGGACAGGAACATTGCAATCATCGAAGGTCAGCTGAACAGCTTCCAACTTGGAAAGGCACTTGAACGCGTAAATAACTATCCGAATGACCTGCAACTCAGGTATGAACTTGCAATCATGTATTTTGAACTCGGTGATTTTGAAAACGCCCTCAGCCAGTTTCAGCTTTCGCAGAAAAACCCGCAGAGAAGGCTTTCTTCCATTGTTTACCTGGGACAGTGCTTCCATGAGAAAAAACAGTATGACATAGCCATAGAGGAGTACACTAAGGCGATCAGTGAAATGATCAGCATGGACAAACAGAAAATGGATGCCCTTTATTGTCTCGGTCTGACTTACGAGGAAACGGGCAATGCTGAAAAAGCCGTCGAATGCTTCAAGCAGATTTACAGGGCTAACATCAAATTCAAAGATGTCTCCGACCGCATAAACAGTCTTACAGGAAAAGCATAACCCAAAGTGTCAACGTATCAAAGTTTTTCTGATAATATGACGCAGTGATTTTCTGAAGGAAATCATGATGACGCTTTGACACTGTAACTGAAACAATATTATGGACATAAACCCTCTTTTCCAGTCCGCACAGCGTCTTTTTTCCGGGGTCCATGATTCCGTAGTGAAGAAGCACATTCCCTCCTTTGACACCACCATGCCGATGTCGGATGTCGCACATGAGTTCAACTCTCTTTATCCACTGCCGGAAGAAGTCTTGAAAAGGTATATCATCAGAAGACCTTTAGGGAAGGGGGCATTCGGAATCGTGTGCCTTGCCGAAGACAGGAAAATAGGCCGTCTCGTGGCGATCAAGCAACTGGTCAATTACAGCAGGAGGGATCCTGAAATCTACGAAAGGTTCATGCAGGAGGCGAGGATAGGAGCCCAGCTCGACCATCCGAACCTGGTCAATGTGCTGTCCCTGGAGGAGGATGAAAACTCAGCCTGCATCATAATGGAATATCTTGGCGGCGGAAGCCTCGCATCATACATTAATAAGGAGAAAAAGGTTGATGTCCATACCGCTGTCCGGATAATCACCGGAGTGCTTACAGGGCTGGATGCGGCCCATCATGTTATGGTAATTCATCGCGATATCAAGCCCCAGAACATCCTTTTTGGACCGCACGGGGAGCCGAAGATCTCGGATTTCGGCGTAGCCCATCTTCCGGTCGTGTCCGGCGGAATTCCCGAGGATCATATCGCCTATCAAAAGAAAGTGTTCGGCACTCCTCTGTATATGGCGCCTGAACAGATATCAAGCAAGCATTATGATCACCGGGTGGATCTTTATGCCATCGGGGCGGTCCTCTACGAGATGCTGACAGGCAAGAAAATATTCAGTCCGCGCGGTGACATAAGTATTGAAACAATGAGAAATCTGATAATGACCATTGAGCCGGACCAGATTGATGTCGGTGCTGCAATACCTTCCGGGCTTGCTGCAATAACAATGAAACTCCTGGCTAAAAAGCCTGATGAAAGGTTTCCAGATGCGAGATCCGTCATAATCGCATTGGAAAAACTCGATTTGCCCGTTATCGGAAAAATGCAGGGCATTCATTCTGAAACGAGAGTCGGAGTTTCCGGCCCGCTGATAAGTTCGCCAGCGGCGATGCTTGAGGATGTGATAAGGCTTTTCCTTGTTGACGGAAGCATATCGCCCGCGGAAAGAAGGGAGCTTGTCCGTCGTTCGGAACGTCTCGGTGTGAGCAGTCTTCACGCCAGGGGAATTGAAAATAAAATCAGAATGGAACTCGGATATCCCAGCATTGAAGCGGTTGAGGAGTATACGGAACTTATGAGGCAGTTCATGAATGCGTCCCCGGAATTGAAAATCAGTCCGGCAAACCATGAACTGCTGGAGAAAAGACGGGCAGAACTTGGAATTTCCCATGACGAGACAGTCTCCCTTGGAAAGGAACTTTCAGACAAGATAAAATACCAGAAGATCTCTGAAAATAAAAATTCCGTTTAAGCCGTTTCCGGCCTGAACGGAATTTTTATGGGTAAGAGATTATTTGTTTTTCTTCAGGAAAAGTTCCACAACCGGAACTGACACTTTCGGCTTCATCTGGGGAAGTGTTATTGAAAGAGTGCTTTCGCCTCCAAGCTTGTGGTTCTGACCTTCCTGCCATGGCTCAAGCCCTTTCATGGCGATTTCGGAACCGTCGTGCAGGAATTGCGCATACTCGACCTGATCGACATATGCCTTCCCTTCCATGGTAATGTGCTTGTACGGCCAGGCAAGGATGTGCAGGTAAATCCTTTTTGTCGCGGGATTATATGTGAGTTTGCATCCCGGAGGGCATTTGAATTCGGCAGGCGCCTGTGTGCAGCCGTATATCGCACGGTTGTGCCTGCGCATCCATTCCCCTATTGCGGACAACCTGTCCTGTGCGCGGTAGTCGAATTCCCCTCGTGCGGTAGGCCCGACATTGAGTAGGAGATTTCCGCCTTTGCTGACAGAGTCTATGAGGGTCATGATTAATTCATCATTTTCTCTGAAAGTCATTTCATCGCGGTTGTATCCCCACGAACCGGATAAAGTCTGACACGCCTCCCAGACAATCGGATTTCCATCTTTGTCCTTCAGTCCTTCGCACGGCTGAAACTGTTCAGGTGTCTCAAAATCACCGGAACCGGGGATGTCGAGCCTGTTGTCCAGCATTATGTCCGGCTGAAGCTTCCTTATGAGTTTGAGAAGCTTCTCAGATTCCCAGTCCTTGTGCCCCTTCCCGTCTTCCCCGGGATATGAGAAATCGAACCAGAGGATGTCTATTTTTCCGAATTTTGTCAGAAGTTCCGTCACCTGGTTGCGCATGTATGCGGCATATTTGCGGACATCGCGGTTTTTCTCCCTCTCCCTGAACGCCTTGTCGTCCCTCTGCGGGTGATGCTTGTCAATTGGGAAATCGGGATGATGCCAGTCTATGAGTGAATAATAGAGTCCGACCTTGAGCCCCTCGGCGCGGAATGCGTCAATCATGGGCTTGAGGAGATCTTTCCCACATGGTGTTTTTGCAGCCTTGTAATCCGTGTATTTTGAATCCCAGAGACAGAATCCCTCATGATGCTTGGCTGTGATTACGAAATATTTCATACCTGCGTTTTTCGCCATCCTGGCCCATTCTTTCGGTTCATAAAGATCCGGATTGAAACGGTCGAAATATTTCTGGTACTCCTCGTTGCTTATGCGCTCATAGTTCCGTATCCACTCATGCCTTGCGGGCATTGAATAAAGCCCCCAGTGAATGAACATCCCGAAACGATCCTGAGTAAACCACGATGTCCTGCTTTTTGAACTGCTTTTCACTTTTGCCGCCATTATTTGACTCCCTTTGTTTGTTTATGGATCCGTATAATGCCATGAAACTAAAGACTCAAGCTTGTACTCCAACTTCGGAAATTGTTTTGTTGGAGTTCAAACTTTAGTTTGTCTTTCTCTTGTATCTAGAGGTTGCTCGAAAAGGTTTTTAGGAACAGCTCTTACGAGCTTGACTACCAACAAATTCGCCTCAAATCCAAAGTTTATTGTTTGTAGTTAACCCCGTAAGGGGTGTTCTTCTTATACCTTTTAGAGGAGGCTCTATCTAGACGTCATTCCGAAAAGATCCTTGATTTAAGTTGGGTTTATTATATTTCTCAAAAGCCTTCCGGTCAATGAATAAAAACACCTAAAGTATGCATGTTTCAAACATTTTAAATTTCACTTTACATGCTAAATTGACAGTCACTATGAATGAATATTTCAACCCAGATATAAAAATTCTCGTTGTTGACTGCGTACGTCTCGGCAGATTCTGGAACACTCCGGATCTTTCGGCGCCATACTGGAGATTCTACTGGAACAATAAGGAAGGCGCATCTGTATGGCTTGACGGGAATGAGCATCTTCTCACCCCTTCAGACATGATATTGATTCCTCCGAACACCCATTTTTCTTCAGTATGCAAGGGCGAGCCAATGCATTTCTATATCCATTTCACAGCAAGCCAGCCATTTGCTGACTTGTCGCCACAGGTTATAAGGATTCCTGCGGGAGGCGAGATCCGCAGGATAATCGCGGAGACTGTCAAAATAATCTCCCGCAACGAATCCGGTACGGTGAAACTTTCCATTGACGTATTGACACTGATCCTCTATGTCCTGAGAAGCGTGCCTGTGGACTTTGCCGGGAAGAGAAAACTGGATTCAAGGATCTCTTTGGCCATGAAAATGATTGATGAGAATATTTCAAAGCCGTCTTCCAACGACATGATCGCGAGAAGGCTGTCCATGAGCACAAACGCGTTTCTGAGGCTGTTCAGGGAGAACGCAGGAATGAGTCCGCAGTTATATTCCAGAACCAGGCGCATTGAAAAAGCCTGCATATTGCTGCATTATTCCGACCTTGATATAAAAGAGATTGCCTCGGAAACCGGATTCTGCGACCGGTTCCATTTCAGCCGGGTTTTCAAAAGGCTGCGGAAAACTGGTCCGGCTGAGTTCAGGAGGAGGATGCCGTGATTATTCCATTGTCGTTTTCAGCTTGTTTATCTCATACATGACTTCATTCATGGATGCCGGCCTCTTCACAATGTCCTTGGCAAGACACTTGTCCACAATGAGTTTGTTCCATCCCTCAGGCACATCAGCCCTGAAGGATTCTACGGATTCCGGTTTTTCAGTTCTGTGCTTCTTGAAGAGTTCGATGGAGTTTTCGGCTACGAACGGAGGCGACCCCGTCAAAAGATGATATAGGGTGGCACCGTACGAGTAAATGTCCGACTGGGCTGATGCGGGCTCACCCATGAAGATTTCAGGGGCCAGATAGATGGGTGTCCCCACGATGAATCCGTCCTGTGTGATGTTGAGGCTTTCCGGAAGTTTGGCAATTCCGAAATCGCTCAGTTTTATTTTTCCGGTCTTAATGTTGTAAAGTATGTTCTTGAGCTTTATGTCCCTGTGGTATATGCCGCTCCTGTGCAGTTCCGAGATTGCACTTGCCAGGTCGAATGCGATGTCGGTGAAAGATTTTATCGGAACCTTTCCACGTGTAACCATGTATTCTTCAAGGTCCACGCCGTCTACAAACTCCATCACCAGATAAGGGCATTCATTGTAGTTGCCCCGGTCTATGAATCCGGTCACGTTCGGATGTTTTATCTTGGATATTATCTCAACTTCGTTTTTGAATCTCTCGACAATATCCTTCTTGTCCGAAGCACTTTTTGTAAGCATCTTCAAGGAGTAGACAGTTCCGCCTTTTGATTTTATGACTTTATAGACAAGGGAATTTTTGCCCCAGCCAAGGGAGTCTATGATTATGTAGCCGTTTATGTCATCTCCTACAAAGGGGACGCTGTGGTCAGTCTTCATCCTCAGTTTTGCCGTTTCCGTAACGGCGTAATCGTCTTTTTTCTGCCTGTTCCTGTTAATCAGGATTTTCACCCTTGTCGACAGTTCGGCCGGGCTGAAGGGTTTTTTAAGGAAATCATCAGCCTTGCATTCGATCAGCCTGCTCTGAATTTCCTCGATGTCATATCCTGAAATAAGAATCACGGGTATGTCAATGTTGGAATTCCTTATCTGTCTGCAGATTTCAAATCCGTTTGTGTCGGGAAGCAGGACGTCAAGTATGACAATATCTATATTATCGACGTTTTTTTTATCCGCCTCAACTGAGAGTCCCAGTATTTTCAGCGCATCCTTCCCGTTTGAAGCTGTGTGGATGTTTTTGAAATTCGCATCATTGAGTATCCTCACAATGAGGTCGCGGACGAATTGATCATCGTCTACGAGCAGTATCGAGTTCTGTTCCGTAATTTTTATCTTCTCAGTTTTCAAGTTGCCGGAACCCCTAAAAGTTTTCTGCGTTCAATTTCCAATTTATGCTACAGCGCTAATTTCAGGACAGCGACAGCTGCCAGATGCCGACATCAATATATTTCTCAAACTTATAGCCTACCTTATTTAGGATTCCCACCTCTTTAAATCCCATTTTCCGATGCAGTGCTCCGCTCCCTGGATTTGGCAGAGATATGAGCCCGACCATCTCCAGAAATCCGTGTTTCTTTGCGGAATCAATAAGGCTAGAGTACAGGGCTTTCCCAAATCCCCTGCCGATGCTCTTTAGCGGAATATATATTGCCGATTCAACTGTATGTCTGTATGCGGACCTTTCACGGAATGCCCCGTAATAGGCGTATCCGACGATCTCATGATCTACTTCACCTACCAGCCAGTCATATTTCAGACGCTTTTCTAGGATTCTCCTAGCCATCTCATCATTGCCGACAATTTCCGTTTCAAAGGAGATCTGGGTATTCAGGACGTACCAGTTATAAATCCTGGCAATTGCCTCGGCGTCTTCCTCCATTGCCTTCCTGATGTTCACAAGCCCCCACTTTCGTCAATTGTATGGAATTATTCCATCGCTGTATCTTACACGTATGAACGGCTGAACTTTTACTCCCCTGCTAGGGTTCAGTATACTGTTAATTCAATTGTTTGTCAATCGCAGGCGCTGGCTATTTTGTGGAATAGGCGCAAAGACACAAATGCACAGTTTTTTTTCGGGTTAAAATCCAAAACCATCCAGGCAGACAATCGCGATCTGCTCTTTTTCAGATGGCTTGCCATGTTCGGCGCGTGTCATAATATATTGTCAACTAAATGGATGCGGCCTGTCATTCAATGAATGGCGCTATCCATGCGCCGCAATTTTCAGCAGGTATGCTTGTCTTCGCTCCATTTGATGATGTCGGCTTCATCCTTCGACCACTTGTCGCCCCTGATGGATGCGGCGAACATCTTGAAGTATTCCTGGATTACATTTGTGAATATGTGGAGGTGGTTCACTCTTTCGGCGAATATGCTGCCTAGATCGTCTAGTTTTTCACCTTCCGGAAGATTGAGTCCGCTGAATGTGAAGAGGTCTGCATCAAAGGTTCCAGACCATATCTCCTTGCCGCGGGCGATCGTGAACTTGGATTTTTTGAGCTTCTTGCCTACGTCGAGGGCGGCTTTCCCTTCAGCGCTCCTGAGGGGGTTCCCTTTGCGGACTACCGTTTCGCCGGATCCTTCGGCCTCGTCGCTGAGCGCGAAAGTGAGCGGCCCTTCGATCATGATTTCAAAATCACCGAAATTCTTTGTGCCGAGCTTTCCGCCTTTCTCCTCGCTGTAGTACCATAGCCATGTGAGGAAGTCCCTGCCGGGATTTGATTCGCCTTTGACGTTCTTGGTGAACCTTACAGGCTTCAATGAATCAATATCGTCCTTGTAGAACCTGACCATCATGTCGTTCAGCCCCACCTGCACCGGTTCAATCTTGAATGTGTCATGGAAATATGCCAGGAAAGTGTCCATTTTCTTGGTGGATGCGGTTCCCAGGTAAAGCATGTTTGACGCCTTGTCGATCACAAACGGGATTCCGGAAATCTGCGGGGGCATCTGCATGAGGCGTTTTTCCTCGACATCCTTCTTGATTTGTCTGCGCACTTTCCCGGGGACGAAGGCGAGCTTGTTCATGGTCATGTAGTCGAGTTCTTCTTTTTTGCATTCTGCATTCAGGAGGGCTGACGGTATTTTGCGCTGCGCAGTCCGCAGATTCAGATAGAAATGACCTCCGCAGAAGGCTGTTCCGTCATTGATGTTCCGTTCAAGGAGATGTCTCCCGCTTACCCATCCTACGGAAAGGTCTCCCGTCAGTTCATCGAGTTTTCCCGCCGCCTTGGACTCGAAAAGCTCGAGGGCGTCGTCCGGCATTTTTTCAGGAAGACGGAACACGGTCAATGCAAAAGATCCTCTTTCAAAAGACATGATAATGACTCCTTTTTAATTAGGCGGCTTTGCCGGGACTTAAGATATTTAGACAGGATAACAGGATTTCAAGGATATTTAAAGCAAATTTCATTCATCTAGAAGAGAACGCGTCAACCACCCCAGTCATCAGACGTGGTAAAAGTGACGTGGTTATCCGCCGCGGCGGACTGTAGTAACGGCACTTGCTACACCCAGTCGGATGATTGGGCTGTTGCCGTTCTCTTTACATTTCAATCCAGTAAATCCTGTTATCCTGTCTAAAATACAATTTCCTATACGATCAAGATAAAAACGGGTTAATCTATATAGTATTCCCGTAAATTCTATTTCACTTCGGAGAAAAACTGACAGGAATTTTGATTTCCCCTTTTTGACTGCCGGAAGATTTCCGGCCGGTATGGAAATTTAAATTACTGTCAGTTGGCTCATTTGAAAACATGTGCCGGGGTAAGGACGTTTATTTTCCTTGCAGAGAGTGCTTTTATCGCCTTGTCTGGTTTTTCGAAACGGAAGACAAGGATGGCCTTATCGTTGTTCCCGCATGTGAACGCATACATATATTCGACATCAAGGGAGTCCTTTTCGAGCGAGGCGAGGATTTTTGTAAGTCCTCCTGGGCTGTCATCGACCTCCACTGCCACAACGTCGGTCATTTTCACAACGAACTGTTTCGACTCGAGTATGTCTTTTGCCTCTTGCCATTTCTCGACGATAAGACGGAGGATTCCGAAGTCCTGTGTGTCTGCAAGGCAGAGCGTGGCTATGTTTATGCCCGCATCCGCTAGAATCCTGCACGGTGCGGAAAGCGCACCCGGCTTGTTTTCAATGAAGAGGGAAAGCTGTTTGATTTTCATGGGTATCTCCTTATATCATCTTAAATCCAAGACTCGTTTCGCCTTCCCCTCGCTTCTTTTGATTGTCTGATGTGCGACAAGGCGGACGGCTATCCTTATGGTTGTAACATTTTCGAGGGACTGCATGAGTTTCGCCTGAAGGTCTTCCATGGCCCTGATTTTGTCGCTAAAAATCTGCTCGGTGACTTCCACTTGGACTTCGATGTTGTCCAATCCCTTTTCACGGGTCAGGACAATTTGATAATGCGGCTGGGTGCCTTCTACTGCGAGAATCGCAGATTCTATCTGGGACGGGAATATGTTTATGCCGCGGATTATTAGCATGTCGTCGCTTCGTCTGCTAATTCTCCTTATTCTTCTCAATGACCTTCCACATTTGCACTTCCCGGGAATGATCATCGTCATGTCGCGTGTCCTGTAGCGGATCATGGGCATGGCTTGCTTGCAAAGGGTTGTGAGGACAAGCTCTCCTTCTTCGCCATCAGGTAGAATCTTTCCGGTTTCAGGATCTATTATTTCCGGATAGAAATAGTCTTCGAAAATATGAAGTCCATCCTGAAATTCGCATTCAATTCCGACTCCGGGACCAGTAATTTCCGAAAGCCCGTAAATGTCATAGGCTTTTATTCCGGAGATTTTTTCAATATGTGAGCGCATTTCCTCGGTCCAGGGTTCAGCCCCGAAAACTCCTGTGCGGAGAGGAAGATTCCTCGTGTTGATGTTGAGTTCGGCGGCTTTTTCGAGCATGAAAATGAAATAGCTGGGGGTACAGCAGATCGCAGTGGTGCCGAAGTCCTGCATTATCATGAGCTGACGTTCGGTGTTGCCGCCTGAAATCGGAATGACTGTTGCGCCAAGGGCTTCCGCTCCGTAATGGGCGCCGAGCCCCCCGGTGAAAAGACCATAACCGTAGGCGTTCTGGATAATGTCCCCTGAATGAAGCCCGCAAGCGGCAAATGTCCTTACCATCGAATCTGTCCAGACGGCAAGATCATCCTTCGTATAGGCGACGACAATAGGTTTTCCGGTTGTTCCGCTGGACGCGTGAAGGCGGACAATCTCGTTCATCGGACTTGCAAAAAGCCCGAACGGATAGGTGTCGCGCAGATCATTTTTCATCGTGAACGGAAGATGCCTGATGTCTTCAAGCGACTTCAAGTCTTCGGGAATAATCCCTTTTTTCTTCATCCGCATATTAAAAAGCTCAGTATGGTCAAAAGCTCTCCGGGCAATCTTTTTCAGCCTGTCAAACTGGAGTTCACGGAGTTTCTCTTCTGGAAGGAAGTCTGCCGCACTGACGGGATTAATTCCAGTCTTTTGTCTTTTTAAATTCTTCATCTACTCTTTCCTGCCTATTCTGAAAGCTTCGATGTTCATGTCCGTGGATTTTGAGGGAAGGAGTTTTCTTATGGCATCCTCCCAGTTTTTCAGCGGAATATCCACAGATGAGCTGAGTATGCCGAGCAGGGCGGTGTTCAGGGTTTTCGGATCCGGAAGCTTTGAGGTATCAATGTCTCTGGACGAGATGAGCCTGCCGCATTTTTTCAGGTGATGGAGATTGATTTCAATCTGGTCTTCCGTAAGCACGACAAGAAAATCGGCCTCGCCCGGAGGGATGATCGGACTGAAAACCTTTTCTCCGAATCTGACATCGCTGGAGACGGATCCGCCTCTCTGGCTCATCCCGTGTATCTCGCTTTTCTTGATGTCGTAACCGGCGGTGAAAGCCGATTCGGAAAGAATGTCGGACGCTTTTATCACACCTTGTCCGCCGATCCCGGCAAACACTATGTTGACTGTATTTTTCATATTTTAACCGTATGGAAATTATTTTTTTATTGAAATGTGCTTCGCTTCCTATTTCTTTTTACCCAACTGCTTCAACGCCAGAATGCATGGGCGCCTTGCGATTATCACAGAGGTTTTCTTTTCCGAAAGCCTTTTTGTTATCATCTTTTCAATGTCGCCGGGATTTCTAATCAAGTCGATCACGTCCACGTTCTCGACTCCGACGGCTTTTGCGATATCCTCTATTTTAACCTTGTGCGCAGGATTGCGCCCAATGTCCCTTCCACTGCCAGGGTGTTCCTGAAGTCCGGTCATTGCGGTTGTGCTGTTGTCGAGGATGATCACTACATGTCCGGTGGGCGGCCTGTTGTAAACCATGTCAACAAGCCCGGTTATTCCGCTGTGCATGAAAGTGCTGTCGCCGATCACGCTGACGACCTTCATCGCCCTTGCCTCCGGCAGAATGTGTCGGAGGCCGAGTCCGGCGGTTATTCCCGCACCCATGCACAGGAGCGTGTCCATCGCCTCGTAAGGCGGCAGAGTACCGAGAGAATAGCATCCGATGTCACCCGGAACGGTGCAGTCAAGTTTTTTCAACACTTCGTAGACGCTCTTGTGCGGGCATCCGGGGCAGAGCTGTGGTGCTTTGCCGGATGGAAGTTTTTCTTCATGGGTATTGTTTCCGGAGAGTATTTTCCTGACTCGTTTCAAATTGAGCTCGCCGAGCCTGAAAATATCGTGTTTTCCCTCTACGTTTATTCCCGCAGCCCTGATTGATTTGTAAAGGTACGGGTCTCCTTCTTCGATGACAATGCAGCGCTTGTATCCGCTTGCAAAAGATCTGATTTTTTCCAATGGCAGGGGATAAGTCATTCCGAGTTTTAAAATCCCTGCATCAGGTTCAGCCTCTTTTGCGTATTGATATGAAATTCCTGATGTTATAATCCCCAGATCCTTATTTCCATTTTCAACCCGGTTGAAATCGGATTCTTCATTGAATTCCGCGAGTTTCGCAATTTTTTCGCGCAGTCCCGCATGTGCGGGACGGGCATTGGAGGGGATCATCACTTTGCCTCTGAGGTCTTTTACAAAAGAGAAATCGGAATATCCGTTTGAAGCTTTGATGGTTTTCTCAACCACTGTTTTTGAATGGCAGACTCTCGTCGTCATCCTCATCAGCACAGGGATTTTCCATTTTTCCGAGAGTTCAAAAGCCTTGACGGTGAAGTCGTAGCATTCCTGCGAATCGGAAGGTTCGAGCATCGGGATTTCAGCAGCCTCCGCAAGATGCCGGTTGTCCTGTTCATTCTGGCTTGATGACATTCCCGGATCATCGGCTGAAACAATGACCAGTCCGCCGTCAACCCCTGTGTAGGCAACAGTGAAAAAAGGATCAGCTGCCACATTCAGACCGACATGCTTCATGGTGACAATGGCCCTGGCTTTCCCGTAGGCGGCGCCTATTCCGACCTCGAGGGCGACCTTCTCGTTGGGAGACCACTGCGCTTTCCCTCCCATTTCGGCAAAATGTTCAAGTATTTCGGTTGATGGTGTGCCGGGATAGCCTGTCCCAAGGGAGACTCCTGACGCAAGAGCCGCCTCCGCAACAGCTTCATTTCCGCTCAATAATGATTTGTTATGCATTTTTCTTTTTGTGTGAAAAAATTAACGTACAAGCGTGTAAGGTAGATTCTATCGGGGAATATTCCAGACAAGGATATCAAGTATTTTATTTTTTGTCGGACAGCCTTCCGGATTGCATCCTGCAAGTTTGTAGAGGTGGGCTGATTTCAAAATGCGAGAAAACCGTTGTCGCGGGAATATCTCTTGTTCACAACTTTAGAGGTTCCCTTTAGTGTGTCTTCGTATTCAATAGGTTAGACACGCTAAAGGCCGTGGACAACTTTTGAAATTGGCTCAATTAAATTACGAGCCGAAATTGGCGTTCTTATATTTAACGTACTTCGGAATGTATTTCTCCGCCATATCAACTTTCTTGTCTTCGATCAGTCTCAGGTAATTGGCGGTTATTTCATGATGGGTTTCACAGTTGAATATGTTTTTCAATATGAGCAGGGTTTTAAATTTGGAAGTATCATCAAGAAAATCTTTGATTTTTTCAGGCTCATTTTCCTGCGGCCATTCCGCCAGATACGTTCTGATGCCGTGAAGGCGTACGTAGCCGTTTTGCACGGAACAGGCGTCAAAGAGACGTTTGATTTCCTGGCGATCTTTAATCACTTCCGAAATTTCCGCCAGATATCTGAAAAACTTTTCCCGTCCTTTGTCGGACAATGGCATTATCCTTGTTTCATCTGGACCGAATGAGGTGGGGATGACTTCGAGCGAATACGCCTTGTTCCTGTCAAATTTCAATTTTACCATATACCCTTTCCACCAGAAGTCTTCCTTAACGTATTTCCTGTCCGGATAGGGAAAATAAAAATTGCCGAGGCTGTAGATGATAGGTTTGCCGTGCCAGATTTCGATTCCTTCCGGACAGTGGGTATGGGCCGAAATTACTGCCGCAGCACCGGCATCGGCGAAGGCGCGGTAGGTGTCTACCATGCGCGGTGTCGGGAAGGGGTTGGTTTCATTGCCGCCATGGATTGCAACTATTACCAGATCGAATTTGCGGGACAGCTCGATGATTTGGGAAATATTGCGGGTCGGATTCAACGGGTTGGATCCAGGTTTTTTGACATCGGCGATGCCAAACTCATTTTCGGCAACGTTCATGATTGCAATTTTAATGCCGTTTTTAGTGATGGACAGAGGCTGGGCTGCAGTTTCGATATCTTTGCCCGCGCCGACAGTTTTAATGCCGTTTCGGCGTAGGATGTCGATGGTTTCCATGACCGGATCCGTGCCAACGTCGCCAATATGGTTATTGGCAAGCAATGCCACATCGAATTTTCCTTCTTTGATAAACTCCACACAATCCGGAGGAGATTTCAGGTTGGGTCCACTTTTCAGGATAGGTTTTCCTTTATCGGTAAGCGGCGTCTCGAATTGTATCACAGACAGGTCGCAGTCGGCCAGAGTATCCCTGATTCCGCTCAGTATCTCGCCGGACTTGCCGTCGCGGATGAGTTTCCGGCTTTCCGGAGTAGCCGGGCAGAAATCCCCTGCAAAGAGGATTTCCACCGTTTCTTTCGTGCTCTTGCGTCCGAAGTTCTCTTTGCCATCCTTAAAAGTGAACATGATTTCCTCTTTATTTAAACTTATTTTTCTAAGTTCAGTAACCGCCATATTCATCAAGAGCCTTGTACATTGCCACGACATTTTCCGGGGGGACATCCGGCTGGATATTGTGCACCTGGCAGAAGACAAAACCTCCGCCGGGAGCGAATATCTCCACATTCCGCCTGACGGAGTCCGCTACTTCCGAAGGGGTGGATTTGTTAAGTACAGTCTGTGTGTCAACGCCTCCGCCCCAGAAGCTCATATCATTCCCGAAGTCATGCTTGAGCGCCCGCGCATCCATACCATTGGCACTCAGCTGGACAGGGTTGAGCGCATCCACTCCGACATCGAGCAAGTCGGGAATAAATTCCCTCACCGCGCCGCAGGAATGGAAAAGAATGGGCCTCCCGAACTTTCTTTTGACATGTGTGAAAAGGATTTTCTGGTAAGGCTTGATCAGTTCCCTGTATGTGGACGGGGCAAGCATGGGGCCGTTCTGGGTGCCGAGGTCATCATTCAGGAGCACTACATCCACGCTATCACGTAAAAGCGGAGCTAGGCGGTCAATACGGAGAAGGTAGCCTTCGATCAGGTAGTCCAAGAGTGTCCTGACCATCTTTTCGTCAGTCATCAGATCAACCATGAAGTTCTCATATCCGCGCAGGAGCTGTCCGGCCGCCAGGATATGACAACACAGATTGAATACGACACAATCTCCCTTCGCATGCGTTTCCACAGCCCTTTTCTGCAAAACACTTTCCGGCTCATCCGCAAATGAAGGCAGGTCGAAGCTGGAAATGACGCCCTTGTGCTGTTTCAGCTCCGAAGAATCCGTCAGATCCTGCAAAGGTGGGTTGACGGGATCATAATAATAACTCCCGGCAGGGCGTAAAGCCACGGGCTGTCCGTTATCACCCAGTGCGACAGTTCCCCCTTTCTCATCCAGTTCCTCTCTCCATTTTTCAGGAACCAGGGCGTCAAAACCAAAAGGATTGACAGCTTTTACCCATTTTTCCGGGCCCATGGTCAGATTGAACGTATCTATGCGGAATCTGTCCCGGATGTCTTCTCCGACATAGCCCACATACTGGTATGGATCGAAAATCTTGATCTCGGACTCAAGCCTCAGGTGGTTTTGAAGCTTGGATAGAGAGCAGGCCGTCATCCCGGAGGACTCCGTCCCCCCGAGGTCCCTCGGTATCCGATCCGCCTCCCGGTGACTGAGTGCCGTAAGGACTCTTTCACTCGATGTCATAATTCATATCCTTAATTCATTCCCAGTTGATTCACTTTTTCACTTCAAAGGACATCGAGTATTTTGCAGACTCCTGTGATTTGATCGTCACAGGGTTGAAGAATGGCTCGAATGTCGGGGATTTGAGACTTGGCGTATCCCAGACGGCAAAACCGGCGAACGTCGCTGCCGGAGTCAAATGCATAGTTACAGACAGTTTATTGTCATTTGAAATAAATGTTGCCTCCGGGGCCGTAATTTCAATTCCAGGAGTGGCAATTTCAAAAAGTTTTTTTACCAGTGGTGCACTTGTGACAGACTGAGGCATAGGAATTTCAAAATAAGACAAGTTCTAAACTGATAGATAACAATCTAAGAA
>CAMCYE010000030.1 GCA_945883805.1 Victivallis vadensis
AGTTTTCCAAAACAAATAAAAAAGCCCGCCTTTTCGGGCGGGCTTTTTGTGATTTCATGATACTTGCGAAGTTCGCAGGAATCAGAGCTCTTCGCCGACTTCCCAGCGGAGGAACCGTTTGATGACGGCTCCCGGATTCGCCTTTTCAACGGAGACTTTGTCATCCCTGATCCAAGGCTGTTTCGTCAGGCAGACTTCAGTGTACCATTTGCTTATTTTTCCGGCAAGGATTTTTTCGAGCATTGCAGCCGGCTTGTCGCCGAGCTGTGCCGCCGCGATTTCCTTTTCCTTGGCAATAACGTCGGCCGGAATATTTTCCGGATTCAGATATTGCGGTTTGAAAGCGGCGATGTGCATGCAGATGTCATTCAGTGAGGCGGTATTGGAAACATCGCCTTCGACATCTATCAGGACACCGATTTTACCGCCCATGTGCAGGTATGTGGCGCATGCGCCCTTACTTTCCCATTTCACGGCCCTGCGGATCTGCATGTTCTCGCCTGTCACCGCAATATTCTGGGTGAGGGCGGCTTTTTCATTCTCAAGAACTTTGGCAAGGACATCGCCATCACCGGCGACTTTCACCGTGTTTGCGGAAATGACTTTCACAAATTCGCGGAATTTTTCATTCTTGGACACGAAATCTGTTTCGCAGAGTATTTCCACGAGGGTTCCCGTGCTTCCGCTGATGCAGGAGGAGATGAGGCCTTCCTTGACAGTCCTGCTGGCTTTCTTTTCAGCCTTGGCTATTCCGGACTTCCTGAGCACGTCAACAGCTTTTTCCATGTCTCCGTTGGCATCAACAAGGGCTTTGCGGCAGTCCATCATGCCGGCCCCGGTTTTTTCGCGGAGCTCCTTTACCTGAATTGCAGTTACTTCAGCCATATTATATTAGTCTCCAGTTTATTTATTAAGCTTTTTTCGCGGCCGGCTTATCCTGTTTTTTCGCTTCGGTTTTTTTGGCCTTCGGTTTTTCGGCCTTTGCAGGTTTTGCGACAGGTGCTGCTTCAGGAGCTGCGACCTTCGCCTTTACGGCTTTCGGCTCCTCTTTTACCACAGCTGGTGCGGCAACTTCTGCGACGATGGGAACGACAGCGGCGGCTTCAACCGGGGCAGCCTCTTTGGCAGGGGCTGAAGCAGCGACAACAGCTTTTGCCGGTTCCTGCCTTTTTTCTGGAGCTCTTGGAGCCTGGGGCCTTCTGCCCTGTCCGCCTTCATCTCTTCTCGGTCCGCCTCTTCTCGGTGCGCGGTCTTTCCTAGGTGCGCTGTCTTTTCTTTCTTTCGCTTCGGCATCCCTTGCGACTTTTGAAGCCTCGGCTGCGGCCTGTCTTTCGGCGGCGAACTTACTGTAGATTTCCAAGGCGTAGTTGATGCTTTCGCCCAGAACGTCTACGATAATCTTTATTGATCTGACGGCGTCGTCGTTCGCGACGATGGGATAGTCTACGGCGTCTATGTCGGAGTTTGTGTCGACAATCGCTATTACCGGTATCTTGAGTTTCCGAGCCTCCCTTACGGCGATCTCCTCTTTGCATATGTCAACGACGATGAGGGCGGCCGGGAGTTTTTTCATTTTCACTATGCCGTCGAGATTCTTGTGGAGCTTTCTGTTGTCCCTGGCGAGAGACGAGATTTCCTTCTTTTTCATTGTGGAAGCCTCGGGATTTTCGATGACCTTGTCGGCTTCAAGCATTCTGGACACGCTCTTCTGTATGGTGGTGTTGTTTGTAAGTGTGCCGCCGAGCCAGCGTTCGGTCACATGAAACATTCCGGTTTTTTCAGCGGCTTCCTTGACTACTTCCTGAGCCTGCCTCTTTGTTCCGACGAACAGGATTTCTCCGCCGTCCATGACTCTTCTCTGAAGAAAATTGCTTGCCTCAGCGATCTGACGCATCGTCTTGGTAAGGTCAATGATGTATATCCCGTTCTTAGCCCCGAAAACATAGTCTTTCATCTTGGGGTTCCAGCGTTTTGTCTGATGCCCGAAATGGACACCCGCTTCCATCAGATCCTTGATAGTAATCTTCGCCATAAATCAGCCTCCAACTTTCTTTAGTTCCGACATCTTTGCCTGGGTTTATATTATCCCGGAAGAATGCCTTGGTTTAATTATTCCCGGAAAGGCATTGAGAGCCCTTCTGCGGGTACGAAAAGGGGTGTATTATATCATTGAGACCGGCAATAGCAAGCAGGATATACTCTATACGGCTGAAAATTTAACATAGATTACGAAGATTTTGAGAATTGGTTCGTATTCTGAGAGACCTTCGATACCGAAGTATCGAAGGAACTTGAAGAGTGCGAATCCAAACTCAAAAGATCGTAACCGCTTTGCGGCGAGTGTCTTGTGTCCGTATTTTTCCGTTCCTCCTTCAGGCGATATTCATATCGCCAGTCAGTCGGATCGAAAAAATCCAATCCACAATCCTACTCGTCTATGTTTAAATTTTCAGCCGTATAGAGTATATATCGAGTTTTTATCAGAAAGCCGCTTGAAGATGTGGATTATAAAATTATTGTACGGCTCCGAATAAAAAGTTTTTTATGCGCTCGTAGCTCAACTGGATAGAGCGTCTGGCTACGAACCAGAAGGTTTGGGGTTCAAATCCCTACGGGCGCACCACTTCACAAAATTCAGATATTAAAACTATCCAATAACCAAACTGAGGGTGAATTATGGAATCACAGAGGCTTAAAGGAAAAGTTGCGCTGGTGACAGGCGGGGCAAGAGGTATCGGGAAAGCGATTTGCACGAGATTCGCGGAAGAGGGAGCCTCGCTGGCGATAGTCGACATCCTGAAGGAAGTTGCCGAACAGACTGCAGAGGAATTCCGTCAGAAGGGTGTCGAGGCGATCGCCCTTGGCGCAAATGTGACCAAATACGAGGATGCCGAAGCGGCCGTCAAGGCCACCATGGAGAAATTTGGAAAAGTAGACATTCTCGTAAATAACGCAGGCATTACAAAAGACACCCTTATAGTAAGGATGAGCGAAGAGCAGTGGGATGCCGTCATCAGCGTCAATCTCAAGGGGACATTCAATTTTACAAAGGCCGTCCTGCGTCCGATGATGAAGGCGCAGTATGGTAAAATAGTGAATGTGGCTTCAGTTGTGGGCAGGATGGGGAATGCGGGCCAGGCGAATTACTCGGCCTCCAAGGCCGGAGTTATCGGGCTTACAAAAACAACCGCCAAGGAAGTTGCGACAAGGAATATAACCGCCAACGCGGTCGCTCCGGGATATATAATGACTGATATGACGAAGAATCTTCCGGAACAGGCTACCCAGGCTTTCATGATAGTCACGCCGATGAAGCGCCAAGGCACACCGGAAGATGTTGCGAAGGCTGTTTTTTTCCTCAGTTCCCCGGATTCGGATTACATCACCGGGCAGGTGATTAATGTTGACGGCGGACTGTTGATGTAAAAACTTTCGCTGGTTTTATTGATTTGCGTTTGAATTTGAAAAAACTAAATGCATTTTAACGGAACATTTCGATTGGCAATATGGAAAGTTGTGAAAATTAATCTAAAACAGGAGACGATTTAATGGCTTCAATAGCTGACAAAGTAAAAGAAATTGTGGTGCAGCAGCTCGGAGTTTCTCCAGATCAGGTGACACCGGAAGCGAAATTCATCGAAGATTTGGGCGCTGATTCCCTTGACCAGGTGGAATTGGTTATGGCTCTCGAGGAAGAGTTCGGAGCGGATATCCCGGATGAAGCTGCTGAAAAACTGGCAACTGTTGGCGATGCCATCAGATATATTGAAGGACATAATCAGCAGGCATAATGCAGTAAGTACTTTAAAAAGGGTCATTTCTCCAGTGAGAAATGGCCCCTTTTTTTCAAAACTTAAAAGGTTATGATAAAATGAATGACAGGCGAGTGGTAATCACCGGAACCGGGATAATTTCCTCGGTCGGCAATAGCGTGGCGGAATTTTGGGATTCCATTGTCAACGGACGTTCGGGCATCGCTCCGGTTACACGTTTTGATACAACTCGTTACCGTACTAGGATCGCCGGCGAAATCAAAAATTTCAATATAACCGACTATATGTCGGAAAAAGAGGCGAGACGCCTCGACATGTTCTGCCATTATGCAATAGCCGCCTCCGATGAAGCCATCAGAAATGCGGGAATATCCTCAAAGCTTGAGGGGATTGACCCCACAAGGGTGGGAGTCATTGTAGGCAGCGGAATCGGAGGAATGCAAACTTTTGAACAGCAATGCAATATCCTCTACAACAGGGGCCCCGAAAAAAGTTCCCCGTTTCTTATTCCGATGCTCATAGGTGATATGGCTTCAGGTTCAATATCGATGCGCTATGGGGCTCAGGGTCCTAATTTCGGAATTGTCAGCGCCTGCGCAACAGCATGTCATTCGATAGGTGAGTCGTTCTGGATTATCAAGCGCGGTGATGCGGATGTCATGGTTACCGGCGGGGCCGAGGCTACGGTTTCCCCTATTGGATTCGCCGGGTTCTGTTCAATGAGGGCGATGAGTGAAAGAAATGATGATCCATTGAGGGCGAGCCGCCCGTTTGACGCTCAGCGTGACGGATTCGTAATGTCTGAGGGTTCCGGTGTTCTCATACTCGAAGAACTTGAATACGCGAAAAAAAGAGGGGCCAACATTATCGCAGAAGTGGTCGGCTACGGCGCTACGGCAGACGCCTATCATATAACTTCGCCGGCTCCGGACGGGGCAGGCGCGGCTTTGGCGATAAAAACGGCATTGGGTCATGCAAAGTTGAACCCGGAAGATATTGATTACATTAACGCCCACGGAACAAGCACATCCCTCAACGACAAGTTTGAAACAGCCGCAATCAAGTCGGTTTTTGGTCAGTATGCCTATGAATTAAATGTCAGTAGCACAAAGAGCATGACCGGACACGCGCTGGGAGCCGCAGGCGGAATCGAGACCATAGCTTGCGCCTTAGCTTTGAAAAACGGCGTTATCCCCCCCACGATCAACCTTGAAAATCCGGATCCGGAATGTGATCTTAACTATACGCCCAACAGGGCGGTAGAGAGGAAAATCAATACTGCCGTGAATATAAATCTCGGTTTTGGGGGACACAATGCTGTTTTGATCTTGCGATCTTTCATAAGTTGATTTATATTACATTGAAATTTATCATAGAAGAAAGGTTATTGATTATGAAAACAAGAATTAGTCTACTCTGTGCCGCTGGCGCTCTGATGGTGATCTTTTCCGGATGTACCACTACCAAACTTTCCCAGACTCCGCTGAGTCCGGAAGAGGCGCAGTGGGCGGAATATATAAGTTCCTCATATTCTGAATGGACCCCTCCGAGAACCGTTCCACCGAATTCGAATGGTGCTACTGGTGTTGCAGGAGAAGTCGTTGTTATCCAGGAGCAACAGCCGGTTTCAGCCATTCTGACCCCTATTGAACAGGCTCCGTCCCTTCCCGTTAATGTCGATCCAGTGGTCGCAGGGAAGAAAAAGGTTGAAGCCCAGACATATACCATTCAGAAGGGCGACACTCTTTCCATTATTGCCAAGAAAATATATGGCAAGGCAAGCAAATGGAATGTTATCCTGGCTGCAAACAAGGATAAGATTTCGGATGCGGGAAAGCTGAAAGTCGGGATGACAATAAATATTCCGGCCGAGTAAAACTCAGTTTTGCAAAATGGCGAAAAATGGGATTCCCTGTTTTGACGGGATAGGATCCTGAATTTCATTTTCACTGGAAACACCTCCAAGAACTTCAATCTCAATGTTTTCCTATTTGAAAGATAATGTTTTCAACCGGTTCCGGCGACGCGAGCTTGAAAAGAAGGGATTGCTTCAGACCAGAAAAAGGATGAAGCAGGGAGAAACGCTGGGAACCGTATTTGAAAAATCAAAAACCGTCTGGATTTTTATCCTGCTCGCGGTTTGGGTCGTATGTGTCGGTGTAATGCTTTTCCCGGACAACGAGGATCTTTCAATTTCCTTCGTGGAAAACCAGCAGGCGACCTCCACCGTTTTCTCCGAAGTCGACTTCTCGTATGTGGATGCTGAAAAAACAAGAATCAGGCGTGAAAATGCCGTCAGCGAAGAGCCTGTGATTTACGGGATTGACCCGCAAGTGACCGAATACCTGCTGAATCTCACTTCCGAATTCTTCGAAGAATTCGCAAAGCGCGCATCAATTAAGGACGGGGAATCCTATATACTGAATCCTGACAGCAAAGCGTCTGTGCTGGTATCTTCCCTTTCAAACGAAACGACCAATTCCCTTTCCCTTGTACTTCAGACTCCGGAAAAACGGAAACTGTTCATGGGTGAAATAGAGGCCGTCTTGAGCAAGGGGATCATAGACAGGAAGGAAGTCGAAGACAGACAGGTTCTCTCCATCCGGATTGTTGATGAAAAGGGGAGACAAAGAAAGAAACCTGTCAAATCTTCTGATATTTTATCGCCGGTTGATGCCGCATCTGAAGTTGCAAAAAATATTTCAAAGTATTATTCCCCTGAAAACAGGAAATCATTTGAGCAGGCGGTCAATGCCGCAGTTTTGAAAATAATTGGCGTAAATCTCAAATATGACGCTGAACTCACCGATCAGATGCGGAAAAATGCGGGCGAATCTGTCTCGCCCCTGAAAGTTGAAGTCAAAAGAGGGGATACAATCATTGAAAAGGGAAAGCCCGTCGACAGGGAAAGAATTCAGCGGTTTCTAGCCTACAGGGAAGAAAGCGAAAGCAGAAAGGGCTTCATCAGCCTATGGCGAAATCTCATACAGTCGGCATCGATATGCCTCCTCCTGATGGTTCTTAATGGAATTTATCTTTATCATATCCATCCAGAAGTTGTGAAAAGCAATCAGAAAATCGCGCTTATAGGAACTGTTGTCATAATCAATCTGATCTTAAACACCGCAGTGTTGAAGCTTTTTTATGTCATAGGTTCGGCATTCAACATTTCCCCGGTTCTGGTTTCATCCTTGCTCCCGTTGGCGATGACATCAATAGTCCTCTCTGTGATGATAGGACTCCGCGCAGGCCTGTATGCCGGTCTTTTCGTGTCACTTATCGCCGCATTTCAGATGAACGGTTCATTCCATATTTTGCTGAGCGGCATGGTTGCAAGCATAATTGCAGGGTTGGCCGTCAGGCATTCCTCAAATTACAGGAGTTTTTTCCTCAGGGGATCCGTTGCCGTTTCACTCGTCCTCACGTTGATTGAAATTGTGCATTTTTTGAATCTGGGGGAAAAAGCGGATCTGGTGACGGTTTCCTTCTTCTTCAGCATGGCTAACGGGATAATTGTGGCCGCCATTTCAATGTTTCTTATTTTCATCCTCGAACCGATATTCCAGATAAGCACCGACATGAGTCTGCTTATCCTGTGCGATTACAACCATCCTCTGCTTAAAAGACTTCAGCTTGAGGCTCCGGGCACGTACCACCACAGCCTGGTAGTGTCGACCCTTGCGGAGCACGCCGCCCAGGATATTGGAGCCAACCCCATTGAGGCAAGAGTTTGCGCCCTGTTTCATGACATAGGTAAACTTACCACCCCGGAATATTTCATTGAAAACAATATGGGTGAAGACAGCAAGCATGACGACCTTAACCCGAGGATGAGCAGCATAGTGATACTCAACCATGTCAAGGACGGTGTCGATATTGCAATCAAGTATAAACTCAGGAAAATAATCAGGGACGCGATAGAACAGCATCACGGGACCGATCTTGTCATGTATTTCTACCGGCGTGCCGTTGACGAGGGACGCGATTCAGATTCCGATGTCGCCGAGATAGACTACAAGTATCTCGGCCCCCTTCCTAGGGAGAAGGAAGTCGTGATTGTCAGTCTGGCTGATTCCTGTGAAGCCGCATCAAGAACTCTTCAGAAGCCTTCCCCGGCCAAGATAGACGCCCTTGTCTGGGAAATATTCAGGAAGAGAATACGGGACGGGCAGTTAAATGATGCGGAGCTGACCTTTGGGGAACTGGCGAAAATCCGCCAGTCATTTGTAAAAACACTCACGACAATGATGCACGGACGTGTCACATATCCTAAAGATGATGAAAGAGAAGACGATTATGAAGGTGATCTTTTCAAGACAGCAAAGACAGTATCCTCCTCCGGCAAGGAAGACAATGAATAGGATGATCGAAAAGGCCTGCAAGATCTGCGGCCTTCTCGACGGTAATCCTGATTTCAGCATGGCCGTCAATTTTGTCGATTCGGAAACAATCTGCCGGATCAACAGGGAATTCGTCGGACATGAAGGAACTACCGACGTCATTTCCTTTAATTATTCGGCCGGGGGCGACTTGTGTCCGAATGATATTGATGCTGAACTGTTTATATGTCCAGACACTGCAGAACTAGTTGCGAAAAGCCTGAAGAAGAAGTTTTCCGATGAAATCGCACTGTACATAGTTCATGGGATCCTCCATATCTCCGGAGAGGACGATTTAACTCCGGCTGACAGGAAGAGAATGAGGAAGATGGAAAAGAAGGTGCTTTTGGAACTCCGCGAATCCTTTGATTTCACAGTTGTGTTTCCTGAACGCGGAAAATCAAATATAGGGCAAAACAAAACCTGAGCTTCCCTTGAATGATGGGCATCCGATTACAATATTAACGCAGACATTTCACTGACAGGGAAAGAAGTTCATGTACGACAGATTTAAAAATTCAGTTATGCCCGGGATACAGGGCAGGATAATTGCCGGTATTTTCATCGTTATTCCCCTGACTGTGACGATATGGCTTGCAGTAATATTTTTCAATCTGATTACCAAATGGTCTGAACCGATAATGAGGCAGTTCCATCTCTCCGGGCTGGAAGACAAGTACTGGTTTGAACTCGCAATACGCGGATTTTCAATTATTGTCACCCTTTCTTTCCTTTTCATTGTGGGGCAGATAGCAAAGTGGACGATCGGGAAAAGACTGATGGATGCAGCGGAAAGGGGAATTCTTGAAATTCCGATCTTGAGTACGGTCTATTCCACCGCCAAACAGGTTGTTGATGCCATTAAAGGTGGAAACGGCATGTTCAGGCAGGTTGTCCTGGTCGAGTTCCCTAAAAACGGGGTACACACGATAGGATTCCTTACGAATGAAAATAAGGGAAGGAATGAATTCTCGGAAAAGACCGGGAAAAACCTGATATCCGTATTCATGCCGTTTGCCCCTCCGACATCAGGGTATATTATCTTCATACCGAGGGAAGACTGCATATTCCTTGAAATGAGCGTCAGTGACGGAATGAAACTGGTTATAAGCGGTGGTGTGGCGGCGCCTGAATACCCGTATACTAAACATAAAATTGAAAATCCCGACAAACCGTGATTTTTTTCAACAAAAAGAAAGTGAAAAATGGACATACCCGGACTCAAGCTTGAAAAACCTATTATCTTTTTTGATTTGGAGACGACAGGGCTCAATATAAAAAATGACAGGATAGTTGAGATTTCAGCCGCCAAGATAATGCCGGACGGCAGTATGGAGATTAAAACCCGGCGGATAAATCCGGAAAGGCCGATCCCGGCGGAGTCGACCGCAATCCATGGGATCAAAGATTCCGATGTCGCAAACGAACCCAAATTCAAGTCTATTTCCTCTTCCCTCCTGCTTTTCTTCGAGAATTGCGACTTGTCCGGATACAATATTCAAAACTTCGATCTCCCTGTTCTGGCGGAGGAATTCCGAAGGTCGGGACTTATATTTTCCATAGAAGGAAGGAAAATTGTCGATGTACAGACCATATTCCATAAACGCGAACCTCGCAATCTTGGCGCGGCATATAAATTTTTCTGCGGCAAAGACCTGGTGAACGCGCATAGTGCCGAAGCGGATGTGCTTGCGACAATCGAGATATTCGAGGGCGAGTTCAAGAAATACCAGGACCTTCCGAAAACCATTGACGGGCTTCACGAATTCTGCAATAACAGGAAGCCTGAATGGATAGACAACTCCGGCAAATTTAAATGGCAGGGCGATACGGTGGTGGTCGGATTTGGTAAAAATGAAGGGATTCCACTGAAGGAAATCACTGTGAACAACCCGGATTTCCTCAGATGGATGATTAATGCGGCATTCCCGTCGGACGCCACTGATATTGCGAAAAAAGCCCTCACAGGCAAATTCCCGGAAAAAACCCTGAAATAAAATGATTCCAAAAATGAAAAACAATAAACTCAAATCTCTTTTGAAACTGCTTGAGGATGAAGATTCCCATACCTCCACCCAGGCAATGGCCGAACTTCTTTCAATGGATAAGAAAATAAATTCCGTGATATCGGTCCTGCAGGAAAGCAGCACCGGAAAAATCCGCAGGCACGCCCATCAGATGCAGGCGGTTAAAAAATACAGGGACAAAAGAACGTCTTTTGCCGCCAAACTGGAAAACAGCGATACCGATCTCCTTGAGGGATTTGTCGAGATTCACTTGCAGTGGTTCGACCAGGACGATATCGGCGAAGTCTATAAGAGCTGGGGGAAATTTCTGTCTTCAACATCTGAATGGCAGCCGGATTCCCTGAAGAAAATAGGCAAAATGATGAAGGATATGGGATATCAGACATCGGATGCCGAAGAGATCTTTCCGGAATATTTCTGTATCGGAGCTGTAATTGATGAAAAACACGGGGCGGATTTCATGCTCTGCTCCATTGCGAAACTCGCAGGCGAATTCCATGGGTTCAAAGGGAAAATTGTCCATACGCCCCTTGGCTTCGGCCTTTGCGACAGTGAGGGGCAGATGCTGTTCCCTTCAAAGGATTGGATGACCTGCATTGTTAAAAACCATTCCAAATTTGAAACATGGACAAACAGCATGATCCTGAGGCAGACGGCCTCAATGATATTCCTGTCTTCAATGACGATGCAGAACTTCCGTTACGCCTATTCGATAGGTAAATGCCTGATTGACTCCGGAAAAGATGATATCGCGAAAATCCTCCCTTTTCCGTTCGGGGAATGTCATCCGAATAAAATTTGATTATTTCTTGAAGTTGACAGTGAAGATTGTGCCGGTATCTGGTTCTGAAACAAAAGACACTTTGCCTTTAAGATATTTTTCTGTCAGAAGTTTTATGCTGTACGTGCCAATTCCCCTCCCTTTCCCCTTCGTGGAATATGACCTCTGGAATATCTGGAGTTTCACCTCTTCCGGCATGGCGGTTTCATTGTGGCACCAGAATGAATATCCGTTTTCATTTTTCCTGCAGCCGAGTGTTACCGTCTGATTGGCCTTTGAAGCTTCAAGTGAATTTTTCAGGATATTTCCAATGATGCGGAAAAGGAGGGTTCCGTCGCTGAGGAATTCGAAATCTTCGCTTGCAGCGTCAATCTCGATGTTTTTGTCAGCCGCCATCTCGTGATTCCTGAAAGTCCTATAAATTGAATTCAGGAATTCAAGGGAATCCTGTTTTGTAATTTTAACCTGAAGTTCATTGTTTTCAGCGGCGAGGAGCTGTCTCTGGCAGTTGATTTCATCGATAAGCTGGGTTGACGCATATTTCAAATCTTTCTTAACTTCATTTATTTTTATGGCGTCATCATTCAGGAGTTCGGAAATGCTCCATATGTTCCCGGCGGTGTTGAGGACATCATGGAAAAATATCCTTTCCAGCACCTGACGTCTTTTCTCATTGCTTATGTCGGAGAGGATAAGCAGGCAGAAAGTCTGGTCATTCCATGCGAACGGCTTTGTCCATACCCTCATGTCTAGAGGCTCCATGCCGTTATCTGTTGTTCTTATTATCCTGCATTCACCCTGGGCGGATTTGCCGCTGAGACCCTGGATGATTGACAGGACGGCCCCGCAGGTTTTGCATGCATCTCCCGTCCCGCAGCCGGATTTTGCGTTCAGCGCATGCTGGCATGATACAAGCTCTCCGGGCCTTAACCCGAAAAGGCTCTTGCATCCCTGGCTTAATGCGAAATCCGCAATTGCTTTATTTCCGAAAACTATCTGACGGTGCAAATTGAGGATCATCACAAAATCAGGAACGGCATTGAGAAGTTCGCAGAGAATGTCAATTCTTGAAATTGAATCAACCTGCTCGCTTATCTCCAGATCGGAAGATTTTTCAGGAGAGGCGAACATTGTTTCGCCGATGTTGGATTTTTTACTGCATTCTGTCATTGCGTAGTATAGCATGACAGGGGATCAATTCCAAAATTGTAGGGAACCTCTAAAAATTGGCATATATAGTTTTTCAGATAAATAATTTCATTATTTTCTGAAAAACTGTAGGTGTAAAAAAAATAACGGAGCCGGTAAACCGGCTCCGTTATATAGAGAAATATTCTCGGTCTTATGCAGAAAGGTGCTTGCTTACAAGCTTAGTCATTTCAAACATTGTGACCTGGGCTTTTTTGCCGAAGATGGGCTTAAGCTTGTCATCAGCGTTGATGCAGCGTTTGTCCTTCTTGTCCTGAAGATTGTTCTTCTTGATGTAGGCCCAGAGTTTTTTCGTTACTTCAGTTCTCGGAAGAGGCTTTGCCCCCACGATTTCCGCCAGTGCCTCGCTCGGATTCACAGGTGCCATGAATTTCGAGTTTGCTGTTTTTTTCGCCATCTTTCGTCCTCCTTAAAGTTTAATGTTTACGCCTTGAGCTTCTTCAAATTAGCAAGCCAAAATGAAAATGCAAAGGAATATTCCTCTTTTTCATAGGTAATTTTATGAAATATTTTGCGGGGTATGGTTTGGCCAGCAGGCGAACGGGGCGTTTTTACTGGTGGATTCAGCTGTATCAGAGGTGTTTTTTGATCGTAAAAGAATACTTGCTAATACCGAGGGGACGTTTCTTAATAGTCTGGTTTCACTGCGAGATTCGCAACAGATTCAAACGCAATTCTTACTAGAGAGTATCAAATAGTACGGCAAATGGGGCTCCTCAATTAAACGTTTCAAAAGATGCCTTGCGGCATTTTTCAGAATCCCATAATTCCACAGCGACGGTCAAGCAGAGCCAGATAAAGCTTCCTCTGGGATTCGGTTAGGAAGCTTATTCCAATGAGTTCCCGCCACCGGGGAATTGCCGGCATGAACTCCATTTACGAATATCCGCGCTTTTCTCATTTTACGTCTTTTGCTTTTAGTTTGTTGAACTCACTTATCAGGGGGCTTGAAAAATCGGGCTTTACATTGAGAACCTTCATCATCTTCAGGAGGGTGTTCAACTGTGCAGTCTCCTTGCCTTTCTCCACGTCAAACACAGCCGTTTTTCCTACTCCTGCGAGTTTCGCAAGCTGAGCCTGGGTCAGCTTGCTCCGCTTCCTGTGGAAACGTATGATTTCGCCAATTTTCCTTGTTTCCTGCATAGCCTCAAACATGTCCTTTGTTCCAGCGGATATTACCGCTATAACGGTAAAATAGATGCTGGTCAGGCAATTTGGGAATCACTATTTATGAACTGATGGATTAAGTTGGAGTTTACAGCTTTAGCGTGTTCTATGATTCATCCCGGTTTTTTCCAGTTTTGATTCATGTCTTATTCAGAAGAGAAGACACGCTAAAGCTGTGAACTCCAACAAGAGTCCTTCATGAAACAATCGTTGCTGCCTATGATTGCGAAATCCGCAGGTGTTGCTCCCTGAAAATATTTTTCAACGAAATCGAAATTCGAGGAAGGGCGACGGATGTCGAAACAGCATAACGATGATACAGGGATTTCTCTTATAATTCGTAAGCTGTTTATTTGCAAGACAATATAACTATTTTAAAAAATGGTACCCGGGATAGGAGTCGAACCTACGACCAACAGTTTAGGAAACTGCTGCTCTATCCACTGAGCTACCCGGGCATGTGTGAAATCCGAATATGGAAACCCGGACCGGAACACAAATAAAATTACAGGATGCAAAACATAAACGGATTACTGGTTTGTTTCAACCCAAGCAGTTATATTTCACAAAAGAATTACCGGATATAATCATGTCTGAATATTTAATCAAACGGATTCTCCTGGCGATTGTCACGCTTTTCGTGATAATGCTTGTAAGCTATTTCCTTGTAAGGCTGGCACCTGGAGACCCGGCAAAGAACACCATCATGGGAGAAAGCGCCGCATCCCAGGGAATCTCCTCGGAAAAGAACATCCTCTCCCAGAACAGGTCGCTCCGTGAAAAACTGTATCTGGACAAGCCCATCCTTGTAGGATTTTCATTCTGGCTCAGAGGAATAATATTCGAGGGAGACTTCGGGGAATCCGCCTCGGTTGACAAGGGAAGGCCCGTGACAAGGCTGATACTTGAACGGCTCCCGGTCACAGTGAGCCTGAATTTTTTCGCAATACTTGTCACCTATCTCCTCGCCATTCCGATCGGAATCCACTCGGCGATAACTTCAAGGAAGAATCTCGACAGGGGTTTCACTTTTTTCCTGCTGTTCCTGTATTCCGTTCCGACATTCTGGATCGCCCTCCTTCTGCAGGCGTGCATATGTCAGGGCGGATTATGGCCACTTTTCCCGCTGAAGGGAATTTATCCGGAGAATACGTGGGGGCTGGGCACATGGTCAATAATTTATGATACCGCAAAACATTTCGTACTTCCGGTTTTCTGTCTGAGTTATGCGGGGTTCGCGGGTCTTTCAAGATATGCGAGGGCAAGCATGATAGAGGTCATCAGGCAGGATTACATCCGTTCGGCGAGGGCGAAAGGATTGCCGGAACATGTGGTAATCCTGAAGCACGCCTTCAGGAATGCGCTGATCACCCTGATCACCCTTTTTGCCGAACTCCTTCCCGGACTTGTTGCAGGAAGCATAATAATTGAATATGTCTTCAGCATTCCCGGCATGGGGTCGCTCTCAATGATGGCGCTCAACAGCCGCGACATTCCGGTGCTCATGGCGTTGTTTGGATTCGGGGGAATCCTCACTCTTACCGGAATAATCATAGCAGACCTGATGTACGTTGCCGCCGATCCGAGGATTTCCTTTGAAAGTTGATGAATGTCTTTGTAATTCAACGTAAATATGTTAGTTTCTAGTCCTTAAACTTAAAAAAACACCACTAAGAATATAGAATGAAACTGCCATCTTTAAAAATCAGGAATCTCGAATCCAGATTTCCCGTAATCCAGGCTGGAATGGGTGTGCGTATAGGAAATTCCGTCCTTGCTGCGGCGACAATCCGCCTCGGCGGCTATGGGACTATTGCCAGCGTCGGACTGGGGGACATTGAAAAATCCAAGACTGATTTTGCAAATGAGTCAAACCGCGTCCTCGCCCAGGAAGTCAAGAAAGCCCGTGAACTATGCGGCGGGAAAAAACCCCTCGGCGTAAATATCATGATAGCCCTTTCAAATTACAGGGAGCTGGTGGAGGAGAGTGTAAGGTCGGGTGTTGATTTCATAATTTCCGGAGCCGGCCTTCCCCTTCCGCTTCCGGAATATGTTGGGAATGCCGATATTGCACTGATACCCGTGGTGTCCAGCGGCCGCGCACTTTCGGTCATCGTAAACGCCTGGAAAAGGAAATATGACAGGGCTCCTGACGCGGTAATAGTGGAGGGACCTCAAAACGGTGGGCATCTCGGTTTCACTTTGGAGATGATTGAACATCCTGAAACGTGTTCCCTTGAAATGATTTTTCAGGACGTTAAAAAAGTGATGACTGACATGGGATATGATAAAATACCCATTCTCGCAGCTGAAATGATCGCGTCCCGGAGTGATATTGAAAGAGTTCTTGCAATCGGATACGACGGAGTTCAGGTCGGCACTCATTTCATAGCTTCCGAAGAAGCCGGACTTGACCGGAAAAGCAAGGAAGTATATGTAAATGCGAAACGCGAGGATGTTACGGTGATAAAAAGCCCTGTTGGACTTCCCGTCAGAGTTTTGAAGACACCTCTCGTGAACAGGGTGTTGTCGGGAAACAGGGAAAAATTCAGTTGTCCCTACCGTTGTCTGCGCACATGCAATCCCGGAAAAGTCCCGTTCTGCATAGCCAGGGCTCTTCTCGCCACTTGGAAAGGGGATGTTGAAAACGGACTTTACATGGCCGGATGCAATGTTGAGGCGATGACCAAGATTTATCCGCTGGAAGAATTCTTTAAGACCCTTGAAGACTGAAGATAAGGGTTCGTTTCCATTTTGAGTGGGTCTACACACAAAATATGAATATCCAATATCCAAGGAAATTATCGGATTCCCCCTTTTTTTCGCCACGTCTATACGTTTGAATAATATTGAGTTCAATTCATCGGTTTTTCTTAAGATGGAATTAAATTTCTTTGACTGTTGAATGAGTTCGTTTTTTCTTCTACTTCATCGGTTGGATATTTCCGCCGTGGCGGATTGGATATTGGATATTCGAGTTACACGCTCGATCTGAGAATGAATCAAAATACATATCAGAATTCATGACGCGTGCCGATATGCAAACGAATCGCCTATCGCGTATAAGCCACGGCCACACCGTCTCCGCCCATGGAACGGGAATTTTCACCCAGATCCACTTTTTTGACTCTCGGATCACCTGCGAGATAGGCTCTGATTCTGCTTCTCAGTGTGCCGGTTCCTTTGCCATGGATTACAAGTATTATGGAGTTTGAATATGAGGACAGGACGGAGTTGAGCAGGGCAACCCCTTCGTCGCATGTCCGTCCGTGCAAATCAAGCACATAGTCGAACTGCACCGAATCCTTGGATCGTTTCCCGCCCCCGAGTGTTTCCGGACGCCGTATCGTGTTTCTGAATCGTTTCATAATGAATTTAAATTATAATTTTTTAACCACTAATCTACACTAATAGGACACTAACATAAAAATATGAGTTGAATGTTATTTTTGGAATAAAAATTACATTCAACTCATGGTCTTGTTATGATTATTGTTAGTGTAACCTTAGTGTTTATTAGTGGTGAACTAATTATATTTTACCTGTCTAGCGTTTCCCAGTTAGATGTCCAGTATTTTATGTCTTTATCGCTCCGATTCACCGGCTCTCCGATTCACCGGTTCAGTCTTAACTCTTCAGGAATGTCGGTCTGATTATAATTAACAGAACGGTCAGGCCGATTGCAAGGACTATTCCGGCGAAAAAACCGGAAAGATTACGCCATTCCGCGACTTTTTTCGCTTTGAATTCAACCTGAGCCGGAGCGAAAGGCGTCACCTGGTGCATTCGCCTGAATTCCAGTTTTGTCCCACCCTGCGGAATGGTGAGTCTCAGGGGATGAGGCACGGCCGCCGCCGCCTGCTGCTGGATGAATATCTTGTCGGAAATCGTCTGTAGGTGGCTTATTTCCGTACCGCCAAGCTGTTGCTTGATGACATTTATGTCCTCAACCTGCGCTGCCTGCGGAACTGCTGGCCTGTCTTCCTCAATTGCACCGGACTTGCCTTTCTTCTGAACCGCCCTCCTGCTGAAAATCCCCTGAATGGAGTTGTCCCGTTGCATCTGAATCCACTGTCCTTTGACATCCGCATTCAACTCGGCGTCATTTGCAGACATGTTTGAGGCGTTCTGGAAATATTCGACGGCTTCTTTTTTCTTGCCGGATGCTGCAAGTTTGTTCGCCTCGGAAAGCATTACTTTCGCATTCTTCTTGTTTTCATCATTATACATCTTGTAGCCGCGGTCGTAGTCTTCGAGATTGACGTATGCGATGGACACCATCATACGGTCAAAATAGTCAAGCGTTCCCTTGTATCCGGAATACTTGGAATCCGGCGGCAGATAGAGATTCCAGCTTATGTTGTTTAGCGGAATATTGAAAGCCGGCCCGTTGTAGATCTGCCAGCGTGGTGACCAGGATTTGTCCGCCTGCATCGAATAGATTATTTCAATGTTCTGATTGCGCCCTCCGCCGGAAAGCCCCTGCCGGAGCGGAATCAGGATGTTGCCCTTCTCCTTCGCAACATCAACCGCCTGGGTGTCAATCAGGACTGACCACATGCTGCAACCATCCGGCAGCTTCATCTCCAGAAAGTTCTCGTTCCCGTTGTTCAGGGCAATCAATACGGTTGTGATGACTCTTCCCTCTGGGGAGACGACAGAACTGATATTGACCGCTTTGATCTGGGCTTTCAGCTGTTCCGCAGCCTTGTGTCTGACAACATCGAGCGTCAATGAGAAATCGTTTCCAACCGTTCTGAAACACATTACTGCATTTGACAGGTAATTCACCTTGAAGTTTGCGGGTATTTTCCTTGCGTCAAACTCGGAAATCTCTCCAGTTCTTCCGGCAAGTTTCACCTGAAGCGAATCCTCTGACAGGACGGCGAGATACCCCTTCTGCAACTCCGTGCCTTCCGTTAGAGCCGACGCAATCTTAACTTGTGATTTTTTTTCATAAGGCTGACGGTAATGCGCCTGCAATCTGTATTTCCCGCTAACCTTCTGATGAAGTTCTATTTCCCACAGATTTTTTCCGAGATTCTGAGTGCCTGCAATGTTTTCACCAGTGAATTCCGGAGTTTCCGCATTCTCCGGCAGCAGCACCTTGAAGAATTTCACGCCGGCATTTTCGATTGTGTAATGGAAATGGACATCGTACTCAACCACGCCTTCTGTGACTTTCCCGATCTGCAGGACTTCCGCCTGCACCCATGGGGAAATCACGTCAAATCCGACCTTGAGTTCCCAGTCCGCCCTGACGATTGAGAACCTGTGCGCGCTCTTGTCCCCGCCCTGTGCGAACCCCTCGGTTTTGATTTCCAGTCCCTGCCGCGAGACAATGTCCATTCTTGTTCCGCGTTCAACAGTTATCACAAGATCTCCCTTGTGTTTTTGCGCGCCGATAACCGTAATCTTCGGGATTGTCATGGATTTTTCGCGCTTCCTGTCAAGCATACTCAACTCAATATGAATGTCGGTAGAGCCGATGACACTTTTGTCGAAATGCACAAGGATCCGGTGAAGATTCTTTTCAGAAACTTCATCCCAGTGCTGGACATTTTTGCCGGTGACTTTGTCAATATCGAAATTGTTCGGAATATCGATCGACACGGAGAAAATTCCGGCTTTTGCTATTTCAATTTCCAAGTCGGATGTCAGGATTGTCCGTTCCTCCTCAAATGAAACCAAGTAGTTTTCCTTGATTCTCAATTCGGGTTCTACCGCAGTCACCTTCACGGTTATGGTGGCTGGGGGCTTGTTGTATCGGAATGCCTTCTTGAGGTTTGGACCGGCATCTGCGAACTTCGCAGTGAAATCGTTCAGGTTGATGCTGTTGAACCCGTCGAGTTTGTCGTCGACCAGCACCTGCACATTCGAGTCGGCGCTAACTCCCACGGTGCCGTACTGCTTGTCGGAATCCTTTACCGACAGCGTGCCTATTTTCGCCTCGTAAGGCAGATTACAATTCGCGATCTGCGTGACGACCGTCACCTTGAAATTACCGTGATGCGGCTGCGAGAGGAAGATTTCGAGCTGGTGGCTGTCCTCGGTGAATCGCCATGCGCCGAGATCCGGGGCAAGCACCGATGTCACCCTCATGTTTTTTGGAACTTCAATTGCGAACTTCGCAGTTTCTCCCTGTGCGACCTGGAAGTTCAGAAGATATTTCGTCTCCACGAACCCGCTTGCGAATTTCGCAAGGGCGTCAATGCTCGTGAAGAAAACGGTTTTCTCCTTTTCGACTTTTCTCACCAAGGGTCGCAGTTGGAAAACGGCCTTTGACCCGGGGACAAAATTCGCTTCGGCGCTGCAGAGGTTGTTTGCAAATGACGATTTGAAGAACACGGCATCGTCAGATTTAATGTCGATGTTCTCCTTGTTCATTTTAACTGAAACGGAATTTCTTTTGCAGGCTGGGATATTCAGGGGGAAGTTGTAACTGCCGCCTTTTTCCTCGTTTATGGGAAGAAGGAAACTGAGCTCGAATTCATATTCGCCGGAGCTTTTGGCCTTCAGCATGTAATTGTTGCCGCCCCTTGCGATTTCAATGCCGGGAATTTGCGGGATTGTGCCGGTGAGGACTGCAGGCGCAGGAAGCAGCGTTATAATTCCTTCGGCATCTGCCTTTATCAGATAACGGGCTGTCCCGGTAACTGCTTTGTCATTGTCGGTTATTGTCGCGGAAATATTGAAATGCACTTCTTCAATTGAAATCCCGGATACGGGAGCGCCATTTGAAAATGGAATTAAAATGCTGAATGCGATACATGCGGCGGCAACAGTCTTAAATCTTTTAAAGATTACGCGCCAGAAACTGATTGACAGGACGATCGGGACAAGCAATGCGAGCAGAAATGCCGTTATCGCATTCAGATATAGCCATTGTGAAAGGCAATATGTCAGGAACACCAAACCCAGGGCGAGAAGCAGGGGCGATTTGATTTTGCCGGAGGACAGTCCACCTATGGAAAGGAATGCCAGTCCCGCAAAACCGGTGAATATCGCAAATCCCAGCTTTAAGAAGGAAAAGGCTTTCATGTCCGACATGTAAACTTCGATTTTCGGAGTGTCCTGGGGAAGACTGAATAGGCGGGTGAATTCGCACGTGTTGACGGGTTCCGGCATGAATTCCGAGCCTACTTTGTGAAGTTGCCGTTCGATGACAACGCAGGCGAAAAGAAGCGTGAAGCCGATGAAGATGACGGAAATGGAGGTCGTGAGTATTCTGAGTCTTCCGCTGGACCAGCTCCATGCCAGGCATGCACCCAAGAACGTAATGACAATCCAGGGGATAAAAAGCATGGGGCTCAGGAAATGGTGCATCCATACTGAAAATCTCGCTAGGATTCCGGAAAGTCCGATCCGCTGCGGATTGTGCAATGGGGTCATGTTGCCTGCGTATTCAGTGATATTGTAGTTGTCCGGCACTTGCACGATCCAGCGTGAAAACATTGTTTCAAGATTGAGGACGGGCGCGGAAAGTTTCAGGTCTGCGGATTTTCCGAGTTCTCCGTTTTTCTGTGCATAGGTAATTTCAACTTTGATAGGATCATCGGTGTTTTGATTCCGGGGCAGGGGAATCAGGTATTTGCCGTCGCCCGAAGATGAAACGCGTTTTTTGTCATCGTTGACTTTTACTGTCCAGAGTTCGGATTTTTTAGGAAGCTCCATGGACAGGAACTGGAGAGATGAATTTTTGATCCTGTATTCGGCGCTTGTCACCGCCTGTCCGTTGCGGTCTATTCTCGTTGCGAATTTCGCATAATCTCCGGCGATATTGATCATCTGCTGAGATGAATAGCCGGATATATTGAGGTCAATCCAGTGCGGAGTCCCTGCGAAGCGGTATGCTTTAAGTATCGGATTCTGAAGGAACCCCTTGTATTCGTCCGGTATTTCGGAGGCTTCGATTTCAATCACGTTATCTGAATTTTTAAGCGATGAGACTTTCAGGTTGCGGACACTTGTCAGCGCTATGAATCCGTTTTCAGCGCCTGCTCCGGATGTGTTGAGATCCCCCATTTTGTAGTTAGTATCCGAACCGGAAAGAGGTGTCTCGTAGGTGGCCAGAAGTGTGTAGTCGCCGAAGATTTTCTCCCTGAAATTCACCTGCCATGCCTGGAACTCGGGCTTGTCATCAATCATCTTCCAGTCAATTATGTTTCCGCCTGTGAATTCGAGGTTCTTGAGGAGCGGATTGACTTTCAGCTGGATTTTATCAACCGGTGCGCCGGAAACATGGTAGGTGAAAATGGAGCTTCCGTAGAGTGTGCCTTCACCGACAGAACCGATATGGAAAACTTCGGAGACGATGTTCACCTGCTCATGCACCACGCTGACTTTTCCATCCCAGTCCTGATCCTTAAAACGGAATGCGTGCTGGAGTCCGGGCTCTCTAAGGGGGGCGGAGCCAGTGTGGATTCTGCGTAGGTTTTTCAAGTCTTCAACTGAAAGGGAAAGGCCGCGATTTGCCGAAAGCATAATAAAACCCCTGACACTCTTGGCTTTATCGATGAAAAAAGAGGGAATCTTCGTTGATGTCGCCTTCTTCATGCTTTTTTCGAAGTTTATAAACAGATCGGCTTTGCCTATGGTGTCTGGGGCAAAAGGAATTTTCAGCCATTTCTGTCCGTCTTTTTCAAATAGCTCATAATCGTCTGCCATGGCATTTCTTCCTTCGACTCTGTTGACCGTCATATCGCTGGAATATCTGACGAGGAGTTCACGGAGAGGCGCGTCTTTGATGTCGAGGCTGAGAATTGCCCTTGCGAGAAGATCTTCGTCCTTGAATGTCAGGACGTAATTCAGGTCGACAGTATAATTCGGCATTATGTTGTCGGCACTTGTCTCTAGGGAATATTTTTCTCCTGAGAATCTGTATGTGAATAGACTGCGTTTCGGGAGATCCTTGGTTTTCCTGCGCAGTTCGGAAAGGGAGGGGAAAGCACTGTTGTCAATCTGATTGAGTCCAGATGTCTTGTCGACAATTAGTTTGATCGCGCCATTGGTGCCGAATGCGAGATAGCCATCTATCCTCAAGGTCTTCTGGGGGATTGCCGAGGGCAGCGAAAACTTGCTTGGGAAATCGGGGAGGACTTTTTCGGCTTCGACGGCAACTCCGTATGAATCCTCATATTGGCGGCTCAGAATCACAAGCAGAGTTTTCCCAGCCTCCTTGTCGTCGATGACTTTCCAATCCTGTATGTTTTCGCCGGTGACGCTCAAAACATTCAGGTCGGGGCTGATTTTTATTTCAAGATTTGAAAGTTTACCCTGGATGACCGTATAGTTGAAAATGGAATTGAGTTTCACGGTTCCTGGATATACGTCTGCAATCGTGATCGCCTGAACGCTCGTGACCAGGTTTGCGGATATTTTCTCCACCTGACTGCGCCAGGTTATGCTCACGTCGCCTTCGGGAGGGAGAACTGCCGAAAAAACTGCGCCTTCAGCCCCGACATCTTTCTTCTCTAAATTCAAGGCGCCAGGAATTTCCAGTTCGACATCCCTCTTCTTGCTTGTTATCTGAATAGAGCGGGCAATCGCCGGCAGTAAACCGAAACTGCACGACTTAATCTTCTTTCTTTCCTCAGGCGGGAAAATCTGGGTTTGCGGGGCATTTTTATTTTTCAGGATTCCGATTCCTAGATCTTCAACTTTGGCCGCGAAGGAGAATTTCAGATCGCATTTTCCGGCTTTGACGCACTCGAGGACATAAGAGCCGTCTTTGAAACTGATTTTGAAATCACCCTTGCCGAGCCAGAGGAAACCGCTGCCTTTTATTTTCAGATCGGAAGAAAGTTCCGTGATTTTTCCTGTGATGAACTTGAGAGTCCCGGGTTCATCCGCATTGGCGGTGAAGGAAAGATTGAAACTTATGTTATCGTCGTCAATTATCTCGCCCTCGAGCTTTACGCTGTCAATACTGAATGTTTTCTCCGGCGGTGGCGGCGGAGGAACGTCCTGGGCGTTGATGAGATTGCATCCTAAAAATAAAAGTGCGGCTCCGGCGATTGCTGACAATATTTTCATAAACCCTCCTGAATTATGGTTTTTCATCTTAAATTTGGAGTGCTGAAGCGACTAGCTTCAGCTTTTTCCACGGCGAAATTCATTTCGCCTCTCAATACCGGCAAGCTCTGCGTGCCGGAAGAGAAAGCGGCAGCTGTCGCAGCCGCACTCCATATCTTTGAAAATTTTCCTGCGTCACCGCAGGAAAAATTACTTGACATTCCTCATCAGGGAATACAGTTCCGAAACCTTCCCGTCGTTCCTGTAGTCTTCGCCGATCAGTCCCTGTATCTGCTTCATGATGTTCTCTGGATTCGCGATTCCGGGAATATCCGGAAATCGCAGGAATTCTGCGAATTCCGCAACCGACGCCGCAAGACGGAAACCGCACGACGCCTTGTCGAAATTGAATTTCAATTCATGGTATGCCAGGGGGAATTCTTTTTCCTCGATGTCCATATTGTCAGCCCTTCTGTAACGCAGCCTTACGATGCAGATGGAGTAATTGATGGGATTGTCGATTGCCGTACCTTCATTTTTTGCGGGTAATGCCTTGTTGAGTTTCATTTCATAAAGGGCTGTCACTGCCTGGCCTGCTCCGACCTCGCCTGCGTCGACTTTGTCATTGCGGAAATCGGCTTTGCTCAGTTGGCGGTTCTGATAGCCGACCTGGCGGTACTGGCTGACAATCATCGGATTGAATTCGACCTGTATTTTCACATCCCGTGCAATTTCGCGGAAACGTCCGGCGAACTCGTTGACAAAAAGCTCCCTAGCGCCTTCCTCGTTTTCAATGTACACATAATTGCCGTCGCCTTTGTCTGCTATGGACTCGAGAAATTTGTCGTCGCCGTCCCCGCCTAGGGCGATAACTGTGTTGGTGATTCCCATGTTTCTGGCGGAACTCACCTTTGCGAGAATCGTTTCAGCCGAATGCGTGCCGATGTTCGATATTCCGTCCGTCAGGAGGATGACGCGGTTGTATGCGCCGGACACATAATGTTTAAGAGCGGAATCATAAGCCGTCACGAGCCCGTTTTCAATGTCTGCAATTCCGGCAGGCATAATGCCTTCAACCAGTTTGATTATGTTTCTTTTTTCTTTGACTGGAATATAATTCACAATATTTATTGTGCGGTGTGTGCATGTGAAGACGGCTACCTTGTCATCCGGTCTCATCTGATCGAGCAGGAGGGGGAGAGACTTTTTCACAAGATCCATTCTGCTTTCACGCGCCATTGAACCGCTTGCATCGATTACGATTGTGAATACAGATGGGCGGCTGCCGTCCGGGCCTAGTTCGCGGGCCTTTACGCCGACGCGGAGAGTGTAGTTTTCAGGGCGGAACACTGAAGGCGCGGATTCGAGGTAGACCGCGAATGTCGAGTTTGAAGGCGAACGGTAATGATAATCGAAATAGTTAATGAACTCCTCAGGTCTGACTGAAAACGACTCCGGTTTCTGTCCGTTCCTTAGGAGTTTCCTTGCCATCGTGTAGGATGCCGTGTCAACGTCAATCGAGAACGTGGAGAAGGGTTTCTGTTTTGTGGGAATGAACGGAATCCCGTTTTCCATTTCCTTGAGCGAGTCTTCAGATTTGCGAAGTTCGCTGAAAAGTTCATCGGCTTTTTTCAGATTCTCTGTAGTCGTCTTTATCGAAATTGTATTTGTATCCTTGTTGATGGAAATTTCCGCCGAATCTGCGAAGTTCGCACCTTTTCTTTTCAGGAATTCTCGGGTAGTCTTTTCATCGGTCAAATCCCAGAGTTTCAGGTTCAGTGAGTAATTCTTATAGGGAAGGGTGACTTTCTTGTCTTCTTCTCTGCCAATGACCACGTTAGATTTTAATTCGTTATTAACTGCTTTGCGTTTGTCAGCTTGGTTATAGGCTAATTGTTCTTTTGCCTCTGATGATCCGGATGCTATTGCCGAAACTGGGGCCTTTTCAGATTTTATATAATCCATTGTTGATGTGTCTTGTTTTGAGGCTTCATCTTTTACCGATTTTTTTGCGAATATTGGCATAAGAACTGGAGTAGGTTCCGTTTTCGCTGCTTTTACAGGAGCTGTTACTGGCATAGGCGGAGTTGTGGCTGGCGCGGTTGCAAAAGAGCCCGAATTTGCCATAGGAACAGAGGTAGCCTGAGACGCAGCAGGTTTCGCAGCGGCCGAATCCGTATACTTATAATCGTCAGCAAGATTTTTGTCGGCTGGTTTATTTTCCAATCTTGATTCGGTGATTATATGTTTTTCATTTTTCTTTTCTTTGGCGATGGCTGGTGAAGGCCCTCCGATTGCTCCACCGAGACCTTGAGCCTGGCCGTCGACAGTAATTTTATTACCGTATTTCAATACTGATTTTTCTGCCATGCTGTCTTCATCGCTATCCTTATATCTGGAATCTTTGCCAGTGGCTCTTTCTTTAAGTTCTCCTGCTTCTTTCCATAGCCCTTTCTCCAATTGGTCACCCAGGGCAGGTTCGTTTTTTGACATTTCCCTGGCAGGCATGCGGCTTCTGTCCATTTTGGATTCGTTTTCTGCAAGTTTTTCTTCCTGCGGAATAAAAACATCTTTGGGTGTGATAATTGGATGCCACGTACCAGAAACTGTTCCAGGTCTTCCCGGTTGCATTTGATTAGTTTTTGAAAATTGTCTTGCATTGCCTCTTGGCAATGAAAGACTAGGCAGCAAAAGCGCCGCTAAAATGGCGCAGACAATGATGCTTGCCGCAATTTCGAGCCACATGAATTTTATGGGTTTAGATGCAGGCTTGATCTTACTGTCAGAGGAAGAACTGCAGGCAGGAATGCCTGCGTTACTTAGGATGTTTTTATAATTTTCAGGTTTAAGTGAATCATCAAAAAAATCTTCTTTGAGTGCAGATTCAGTCAGCGCCCATACAGCTTTAAGCTCCCCAAATTCCTTTTTGCAGGATTCGCAGACGGCGAGATGACCGTCTAGGGCGGATTTGTTCTCTCCGGAGATTTCCCCGGCGAGAAGATCGGTCATAAGTTTTGAATAGTCGTTGCAGTTCATAGTGAATCCTGGCACAGAGGCACAGAGGCACCAGTCTTCGCCAAGGCGCTTCGCCGTGGCAAGCAGAGGCACAAAGTGACTGAAGCGATATTAGTTTTAAGAACATGCCTTGCGGCATTAACTACGAACAAATTCGCATTCAATTGGTTTGTAGTTAAGCCCGTAAGGGCTGTTGTATTTAACATATTTGTATTTTTGTAATTCATAATTTTAAACACTTAACGCACGGAAGAGTTATAGATAATTCAAGAATTTTGTGCCTCTGTGCCTTTGTGTGGTTACCTCCCTATTGCCTCTGCGTTAAGATCTTTTGCCAGTTTCTTTATTGCCGTATGTAAAATAAACCCTACGTTTGTGACGCTGATTCCCATGATTTCCGCTATTTCCTTATAGCTTCTGCCGTGTTCGATCTTCAGGAGCACCACTTCCCGGTCGCGCGGTTCAAGGGTCATTAATTTTTTCCGGATCAGCGTCATGGCATCTTTCTTTTCCAATGTACTGTCGGGACTTTCGCCGCCTGCGAAATCCGCAATATTCTCGTCGATCGGTATTTCCAGTTGGACGCGTTTTGACTTCAGGTGATCCAGGCACATATTCCTTGTCACCCTATAAAGCCACGCCGGAATATTATCTATTTTGACGCGGTCCCGATCCTGCGAAATCCGCAGATATTTTATGAAAACCTCCTGGACGACATCGCGTGCGGTCTCGCTGTCGCGGATGAGTCGTCCCGCATAACGGAGCAGGGGAGCCTCTCTTTCCTTGATGATTTCAGTTATGTCAGTCATCAGCACCTGTTCCAAAACCGCTCCGTTTCCGGTATTTCCGGTTATCTTATGTTTCTCTATTTTCATCATATATGACGATTGGGTTCGGAGTTTATTAGATGATTTATAAAATATTCCAACTTTATTAAATTTTTCTGTTTAAGAAAAATTTATTAACGATTTGTGTTTCTGCCCCTAACGTCGAGAGGATCAAACGCCTCCGCCCTTCTTATCAGGGCGTCGTTTCTCCAGAAATCGGCGAAGTCTCTGCCGAATCTGTTCATGTCAATACCTTCCCAGGCGATTTTCGTCGCTTTCCTTCCGTCTTTAGTTTCAATCAGGGCGTCATAATATTTTAAAGGTATTTCCGAATAATTGTTCTTCCCTTTAAGTACAGGCGCGCCTTTCTGCAGGAAGAACATGAGCCCCCATGCCAGTGAATAGTTCTGTTCGAGATTGCCGGAATAGAAATCCTGATAATCAAGGCTGATGAAATTTTCCAGTTTTATTCCTGACCCGAAGATTTTTCTCATGCCTTCGACACGGTTGGTAACATCAATTTTCACCCTGTCTCCCGCTTTGAAGTCAACGCCTTCAAAGAACCCGGCATTTCCTTCATTGAACCAGACATCTGAAGTCGCCTCGGCGGCGGCGTAATAGATATACTGGTGAAATCCCTCATGGAAAGCTATATCTGTCATGATGTTGCGGTTGTCCGCCTGGCTCCCCCAGGCCATGGGTGAAATTACGAGTTCCTTTTTGTCGGCCATCCAGATGCCGGAACTCCACTTCATCGCTTCTCCGACATACGAGAGGTATTCTTCTCTGGTTTCAAATATCTTGCATACGCTTACAGCCCTGAGGGGTATCTTCAGGGGATAGAATTTCATGAAGGCGTTGCGGCTCTTTTCCAGATTTGTCTGAAGCTCGGTGAGGGTTTTCTTATTATTGATATTTGTGACAAGTATGAAATTTCCGGTTTCATAATGCTTCCATCCCTTGAGGCTGCGGATGCTTTGAATTACTTTCTCCCTGCTTTCCAGATATTCAGGCGAATAATCTTTACTTCTGGCATTTTTGGGTGGTGCCGCCGGTTTTGTTTCAACTGTTTTCGGGGTGAAGAAGGAAATTGACTGGAGTGACTGATTAATCGCTTCCTCGCTTTTCCCCGTCACGGCTTCATGCGACAGATCATAGATAATCAGGTATTTGTCGTTTGGCCTGTCCGCGCATTCCGCAATGTAAAGCCGTCTGCGGGATTTCCCGGAGATATCGTCGTAATTGTAGCAGGTTATCCTGTTTTTCTTCGGGATGTTTTTCTGTATTGCCTCTCCGTCCGTGTTTTTGACTTTGCCGCCACTGAAGAATTTTATCCAATCGGCAACAGCTTTGCCGTTCCAGTCAGGGTTCTTTTCTTCTTTCCAGTTGTCGTAGTCGGATTTCAGGACAAGATTCCGGAAAACCCTTTTAAGGTCTGCAGGGGCTGGCAGGGTTATTTTAAATATCGATATCATCCCCTCGTCACAGCCCCAGCTTCCGACATATTGATCGTGAACCCAGAGGTCTTCCGGTACGTAGGCTTCAACTTTTTCACCATTGCTGCTCTGAAGTTTTTCCACAGTGACCGGGGGAATAGGTTTCGGGATCGCATCTTTGAAAAGTTTTATTTTCATTCCTTCCGCTGCGATGATCTCCTCGCGCCCTATCCTGGCAGCGGACTTGCTTTCCGCATATGCCGAATTGAACAGCACGAGCGCGAGAATGGCGGCGAACAGGTTTTTCAGCGGGATTTTCATGCAGAGGGTCTTCCAGTTTAATTGCGCTCTTTCCGGAAATATAACAGACAGACCGCATTTTGTCACGTGTTTTGTCTATTGTTCCAAGATACGTCTGTTCCCAGTAAATTTTTCTGGCACAGAAAAATTTATATAACCTGAAACTTAAAACTCCGTCAACTTTGCTTTGTGCGATATAAGATATAAATTAGCAGAAGTCTTTCAATGTTTTTTGACTTTACGTCAAGAAATTTCAAGGTTGGAACGCAGGTATTATTAATTAAAAGAGTGTGGCACAGGCGTCTCGCCTGTTCTTCAAGAAGAAAAAAAATTAAGAACAGGCGAGACGCCTGTACCACATTAAAAAGGATGCCAGCAAGGTGCTGGCATTCCATAAAAGTTGCGGCAACGCAGCCTAATTAAAAGAGGTTGGTCATGAACAAGGGAAAAAATATTTTATGCATAGGCGCCGGATATGTCGGCGGGCCGACAATGGCCGTTATTGCGGCGAAATGTCCGGAATATAGCGTTACTGTCGCGGACATTGACGAGAACAGGATAAAGGCATGGAACTCCGAAAAGCTCCCGATCTACGAGCCAGGCCTTTCTGAGCTTGTGAAAAAAGTGAGAGGGAAGAACCTTTTCTTCACGACTGACATCGCGAAAGGCATAAAGGATGCCGGAATTATTTTTGTGAGCGTCAACACTCCCACCAAGACTTTCGGCGAGGGTGCCGGAAAAGCCGCAGACCTCCAGTACTGGGAGAAAACCGCCCGTGCGATCGTAGAGCATGCCGAAGACAGCAAGATTGTCATCGAAAAGAGCACTCTGCCTCTGAGGGCGGCCGAAGCGATGCACCGCATCCTCCACTCCAATACTAAAGGGCTTGACTTTGATGTCATCTCCAATCCCGAATTCATGGCCGAGGGAACTGCAATCGACGATATGCACAATCCCGACCGTGTCCTTATCGGCGGCATGGAAAGTCCAAGCGGTAAAAAAGCGGTAAAAACAATTGCGGACATTTACGCGCACTGGGTTCCCAGGGAGAAAATCCTCCTTACCAACGTGTGGAGCAGCGAGCTTTCAAAACTTGTCGCCAACGCGATGCTCGCGCAGAGAATCTCATCCATAAACAGTATTTCAGCCCTCTGTGAAAAAACAGATGCCGACATCACCGAGGTGGCGAAAGCCGTCGGCATGGACAGCCGTATCGGTCCGAAATTCCTCAGGACAAGCGTCGGGTTTGGGGGATCGTGTTTCAAGAAGGACATTCTCAATCTTGTTTACCTTTGCGAATATTATGGGCTTCCCGAAGTCGCCGCCTACTGGGAGCAGGTTGTCAAGATAAATGATTTCCAGGAGAGGCGGTTTGTAAAGAATATCGTAAGGAATATGTTCAATACGGTGGCCGGAAAGAAAATCGCAGTATTCGGTTTCGCCTTCAAGGCCGACACCGGAGACACACGTGAGTCCCCTGCTATTTACATCACAAAAATGCTTCTCGAAGAAAGGGCGGACCTCGCAATCTATGATCCGGAGGCTCTCGACAATGCCGCCAGGGATCTCAAGGATGTGAAAGGGAAGTTCGAACTTGTCACAGACCCATATAAATGCGCCAAAAAATCCCATGCCATCCTCATCCTCACCGAGTGGGATGAATTCAAAAAGCTTGACTACGGAAAAATATACGAGTCAATGGAAAAACCCGCCTTCGTGTTTGACGGACGCAATATCCTGAACCACAGGGAACTTTTTGAAATAGGATTCAATGTCTTCCCGATCGGAAGCACGAAGATGACGCACCTGAAATAAAATTTTTGCCGGTCAAAAATTTTATAATCGGACTGTTTTTATTATCCTGGCAAGTCTTTCGCTTTCCCTTATGAAATGGGAGGAGGAGGCTATTTTCGGGCAGAAGATGATCGGCCCGCGGTATGATATGTCCTTTAAAACCGCGAACCATGCTTCAAGTATTTTTTCCACTATGAGGTTGCCGGCTTCAGGTTCATATACGAAGCGGACAATGTTCATGTCAAACCTGTACCACCGGATAAGCTCTTCAAGGGAGGTGCTTTTCATGTGGTCATGCGGATGAATGTCTGCGGAGAAACGTATTCCCTCATACATTGTTTCATTGAGGAATGAGAAATAACTTTCAGCCGTTGCCGGTGGCGGCATCGGGATTCTGGCAGGTAGGCAGAGGCACACCTTTTCGGCATGCAGGGCCGGAGCCGTATGTTTTATGAAACTGATGATGAAATCCCTTCTTTCAGGATTTCCCAGGGCGAGGTCTATGCCAAAATCAAGAGATATGTTCGGACATGAGCAGCCGGATACTTTTTTCAGTGTCATGGAAAGCTGCTTTTTAATCTTTTCCACGATGTTCGGAGTCTGCCCGTAAATGGTTCTTGTTATTGACTGGGGCAGCGGATCCCTGACATTGAATATCTCCATGCCGGTCGATTTGAACTCAGTTGATATGTTTTTACAATCGAGAAAGTCTCCTGGTATCTCAACTCCCGAGAAAATATTCCTGTCTATGTTGCCCAGGGTCGTCTCCCAGTCTTCAGGTCCGTAGGCATAGCTCAGACCCATCTTGTTCTTAAAACTGTTTTTCTCAGGAGGTTTTGTCATGTTTCCCTGCTACTTTCTCCTGAAAAAAACTTTGTTTTTCAGGAAAAAGTTATTTGAACGTTAAGGAATTTCAAAGTTTGTAATAGATTCCAAGTGTCCGAGTGGCCAAGTGCCCGAACTTTAAAGAGAAAGACACGCTAAAGCTGTGAACTCCAACTAATTCTCTCAGTCATAAGTCTTTAGCTGATAGGTCATAGGTGTTTGCTGACAGCTATTAACTACGAGCTATGAGCTTTTACTCTCCGATTCCGCCACTTTGTGTCTCTGCCTGCCCGGCGTAGCTCCTTGGCGAAGACGGGTGCCTTTGTGGTTATTTCTTTTGGATTGCAGGCAAAACCCGCGTCACCAACCGGATCCCGTCAGGGAAGCCATGCTAATGTTTGAATTGTTGCGTACTGTTCCCGAACATCTCAGATGATTAAGGACATATTTGCCTATGAGGTCTGTTTCTATGTTGACCAACGCCCCTGATTTCCTGGTCTTTAGAGATGTCATTTCCATCGTCGAAGGAATAAGATGCACTGTGAAATAGTCCTTCTTCACTTCAACCAAGGTAAGGGATACGCCGTCGACCGTCACGCTCCCTTTTTCAACAAGGTAGGCACTTAGTTCTTTCGGATAATTGACTGCAATCACCCAGTCCCCACTTTTCCTCTCAAGTTTTTTCACGGTGCAGGCGGCGTCAATGTGACCCGTCACGAGATGACCGCCTAGCCTGTCGCCTAAGGACATCGCCCTTTCGATGTTGACTTCCGAGCCGACGGGGAGAGATCCTAGGTTTGTTTTACTGAAAGTTTCCGCAAGGACATGGAAGGTCAGGAGATTTCCAGATGAAGTTTCTAGGGTGAGACATGCCCCGTTCACTGCGATGCTTTCGCCTTTTATCGGATTTGTCAGCGGGCTTTTAAGTTCAATGACAAGCTTTCCGGCTTTTCCGGAGAGCTTCCTGTCTGCGATATTCGCAACTGTCTGTATTATCCCTGTAAACATATATTTTCCGGAATTT
>CAMCYE010000031.1 GCA_945883805.1 Victivallis vadensis
TGTCGTATGCACCATTGCAACACCGATCCGGGGGACAGAACTGTACGAAATGGCGTCATCTGGAAAATACGGGAAGTTCAACATTTCCGCCGATTCGTCGAAATTCAATTATTGGGAACCGGTCTTTGTGGCGACCGGACTCAGCGAAGACGATTTATACTCTGCACAGCGGGATTTCTACAAGTCGTTCTACCTGCGCCCTTCAGTTTTTTTCAGACAGCTGAAGAAAATAAAAAATCTGAAAATACTAGGAAGAACCCTGAAAGTTCTGGTGAAAATATTGAAGATGAAATCTAAAGCGGGAGTGGGAGCGCGACTTTAGCTAAATACCGGAAGTCCTTCCGCACATTTTTTAAGCCAAGCAGACGCTTGGCGTTCCCGGGAACGCTGACCGTCTGGTCGGCTCCATGTATTTCCCGTGCGTTAGGGCTTCCGCCGTCAACCTAGTGCGTTTCTTATTTCGACGTCAAGTGTTGCGACCTGACTGTAGATAATCCTTGTCGCCAGCTCGACTGCGACAATCGCCTTGCGGTACTCGGTTGGAATACGCTGCAGGCGGTCCGGATAACGCTCCGCAAATATCGGAGGCAGATGGGAGAGGATTATCTTGTCGGAGATCATTTCCGGATGTGTTCCGAGATATTCGGAAATCGCAACATTTTTCGCATTTATCTCTCGGCTGAGCATGTCCGTAAGCTCGGTCAGATGCCGTCCCATGGCCTTCCGCTGTGCGAAGAGCCATTCGGATTCGCGCCTGGCATGACGTGCGAGAATATCCATGACCTGCGGAACCAGTTCGCCTTTGACCGCCATGAATTCCGCCTCGTCAAGCATCAGTCCGCTTAAAATCTCGTATGAAGATGTGATTACTCCGCATTTGTTGGCGGATGCGTCTTTGACAATCAGTATTCCTGCGTCCTGGAGCTTGATCCGGGCATCCGGCGTTATGAAGGAGTTTGCGCCCTCGACTATCGCCTTCGAGCTGGGTTTCCCGTCAGGGAGATATTCCAGATAATTAGATGCGTTTATGGTGGACGGCCTTCCGCCGCACGGAATAAAGACATCCGCGTAAATATAAATATTGTTCTGAAAAATGCGTGAAAACTCATCCCTGCTCAGCTTCATCTCCACAAGTTTCCCCCCCTTGCGTATAAGTTGCCGGTAATGTTCTACGCCCTTCTCCTGAACCGGTTTACTGAAGATTATATAGGCGCCGTCCCCCTTCAGCTTCTCCGTGGAAAACGCATCAAGGCTTTGCTTGAGCACCAGGTCGGAAAGCATTTCCCGGTCGATACCCGCAGGATCGTAGACCGCGGCAGGGCCGTCGGTAATCGCAACTATCTTCAAATTCGGATAGAGGTGTTTCCCTCCGTCTTTAGCGAGGAGGAGCTTCATTTCGTTGCCTGCCACATCCCCATAAGGGCCACCGGAAATCTTTACGGAGAAAGCGTCTTTCACGGGATTGATGCCAAGCTCGCCCAATGTCCGGAGGAGATACTGGTGCACGCCGAACGAAGTGACACCGAACTCCTTGTGGTTGATTCCCCTGTCATGCTTGCCAGAAATTAGACCGGCACCGAGGGTGTATCCCACTTTTTCGGCATACGATCCCAAGTATTCAATCATCTGGTCGAACATGTTTTCATCGGGACCGATTTCAATGATCTCCTTGCCTCCCAGATAATCCACGATCCGCGGATCCCGCAATTTGCCGTCGGGTCCGTAATTGATAAGTGAGACAAACGCGGCGGCGATGGACTTCTGAGCCTCCCACAGGGTGCTTTGAACATCCGATTCCCTTGGCATGTTCAGGAGCGTGATCATTTTAGCTCCGCCCTCATAGATGTCCTTGTTCTTCATGTGTTGCGTGTGTGCAAGCACGAAAACCTCGCGAAAAATCTCGTCGCGGGCCGAATCATACTGGTCGAACTCCTCTAGTTCGCTGAGTCCGCGCCTCGGGATGACAGTCCGCCAGCCGCCTCTTGCGATTTCCGCAAAGCGCACCTGGAAACCGGAAGCCCACTGCCTGAAGAAGAAAAACACCCCGAACGGACAATCCGACGGGAACGCAGTCCTGTAAGAGGCCGATACGCCTTCATAAAATTTCATAAAACCGGGATCCATGCGGAAAGCCAAAGTGCTTTTGTCCTCGACATAAAAATTGGTCTTCTGGATATTGTTTATAAAATTCAGCGCTGCAAGAAATATATTTGTTGACAGAACGTCCTTTTGACGAACGCCGCTGTTGATGTTGCGAATGGCCTTTTCAAGTTTCTGCCGTTCACTGTTTTCCATGTCGGAAGACCGCTTCACCGACGGATCAAACCGCAGCTCGAACAATTTTATCAAACCTTTCAACTGCATCGGATAGATTGCCAGCAGACGGTGAATGTCCTGTGCATTGTAGGCGCTGTTGTCCACAAAGGCGAACTGACTGTGGACGAATTCAGCTGCAGCCCTTATCAGGTTGACATCATCGGGATTGAAATGATGCTTCACAACCAACTCCCGATAAAACAAATCATCGAAGCTTGTCCAGTAAATCACCTTCAGGGTTTTGGTAAGTTTTAAAATTGTTTCCGCAGTCATTTCACCGGACAGGTAAAAACTGGCGATTGTAACGGCCTGCCTGCTGAATTCCGCATCGTCCACCCCCTGTGAAAGCTCGCGCCAATACGCACGTTCGATATTGAGCTTCGATAGATTGACCGCATCAATTATCTTGAAAAAGAAACCATCCCGATGGGCATCTCCGGGACAGGCAAGCAACATCCGGTATTTATTCTCACCGTCCCGTTCAAAGTCCACGGAAACATAATCCTTGTCCTGTACTGAAATTGCAAGGTGCATCCGTTCCACGAGCCGGTCAAGGCTCAAATCGGAAATCTGCTCCCAGTTCAAGCGTGAATAGAACTCTTCCAGTCTGGAAGGAACATCACCATATCTCTTATGGTACGTCTCTGATATCTCATTGAATTTAAAAATCGCTTTCCGTGAACTCCTGCCCCCGTCGGACAACGTGAAACATTCAATGACAAGCGTACCCGTGCGCCCGTTGATGGTCACCTGCTCCTTTGACTCATGGATGACAGCACCGGCTATCCTGTTCCCCCGCATCAGGCGGCTGCTTTCGGGCAGATTGTTTTTTTCGCTTTTCAGGTAGACATGTATTATCCGGCCGGCCCGCTCGCTCCGCTGGACGCCGCTGTCGGACTCAAGCGCCAGGAAAAGCGGAAAAATCTCCTCCAGCTGTTCCGCCGAAAAAGTCTTGAAAAAATATTCAGGCATCACCTTGCGCAGTAGAAAATAATATTGCGTCAACTGTGAAGAGTACTTTTTGATGATTCCGTCCAAAATTATTCCTGTATCATCCATGATCCACCATCTCTTTCCTTATAATTTCATGTTCGTTTTCATTTCAAGCGGGTTAAATATAAAAGTTGAATGTCCAATATCCAGCACGGAATGTCCAATATCCATTTTCTGGAATTCAATTACGACGGCGACTGCCGTCCCTGGAGTGCGCAGACAAAGTCTGCTCTCGAGCGGTGACTCTGTCACCGCACTCCGGGGAATGCTTCCGCATTCGTAACAAGTCTATAAACAAAGAACAAACTCCAGAACTTCTTTTCACGTCTTCGCTCTAAAACTCGTTTTCTAGTTTCTAAATTCTAACTTCTAATTTCCGCACTTTAGCACTTTAGCACTTTAGCACTTTAGCACTTTAGAACTTTAGAACTTCCCCTCGCCTTCCCTCCACCGGTTGGATATTATTATATTCCTGCGTCATCCGACACGATGACACTGGAGCTCCTTTGCGGCTCCGGCAACTTTGCGGAAAGCATCGACGTATTTGTCAATGGAATCCCTGTCAAAGCGCTTGAACCACGGAATATGGATAATATTCCCCGCTGCGCTTTCAGTGACGGGCAGAGTTCCCGCCCCCTGCCTGACATCGCGCTGTCCAAATGCGATTACCGTCGGCTTGCCCATGTTGAATATGTCGGCCGAGTGGAAATAATTATGCAGGTGCAACGGGCTGTTGGCACCATTTCCGCAGGCCATCACTCCCTCGGCATTGACGGCCTCGGCGAATTTTTCAGCTGCCAGCCCATAGGCCTTGGTCTTGTCGTAATGGCAGAGCGGGAAATACCAGCCGCCCTTGGTCAGTCCGGATTCTTTCACCGGACGAATAACTTTCAAACACGGTATTTTATCAAGCTGGTCGGCGAAATAATTCATCGCCTTGTCAATCTCGGCGATTCTTTCCGGATAGTGTTTCAACTGCACTTTTCCCATTGCGGCGCAAGTCTGGTTCATCCTGTGTTTGACGGCGCCCATGGGCATTCCCTTGAACGGAAGCAGATCCCCCATGGTGATCTGCTGGTCGACCGGATTAAAGCGGCTCGGCGCCCCGGTACGCTCGTAATGCCCGAATGCGACACAGCGCTCGAAGAGATCCCGGTTATTCGTCGTTATCATACCGGCTTCTCCGATGGCAAAAGCTTTTCCAGCCATGAGGCTTGCTCCGGCGATATCCCCTATCGAACCGCACATGCGGCCCTTGTACATGGAACCCTGCGCATGGGAATTGTCTTCAATCACCTTTACGCCGTGGCGGTGAGCTATTTTAACTATGGCGTCAAGGTCGGCAGGCATGCCTGCGTAGTTCACCACTATGATGGCCTTGGTGCGCGGCCCTATGCGATGTTCAATGTCATTCGGATCGAGACACAGCGTTTCAGGATCGACATCGGCGAAATTGACCGTCGCTCCGAAAGTGAGTGCGGACGCACAACTGGCCCAGTATGTGAGCGACTGGCAGATGACTTCATCGCCGGCGCCGACGCCGCACGCCCAGATGGCCGCTGTGATGGCCGCAGTGCCGTTGCAGGTTCCAAGGGCATACTCCGTGCCGTTCCAAGCGGCATATTCCTTTTCAAACTCCTTGGTGATGTCCGTTCCGCTCATGTTGCCTTTTTTCAAGACGTTAGTCACGGCGACAATATCCTCATCCGTGACAATAGGCCAATGAAACAGTTCGTCTTTAACTTCGGAAATAGTCTTTTCACCGCCGAGAATTGCAAGTTTACCCATATTTCCCCCTCTCTTATTTATTGAAATCGCTGATTGTTTATTTAAATTTTCCGCGGCGGAAAATTTTTCTTCCTACCTCGAAAAGTCATCCGCCATTTTCTGGAGACTTAAAGTTTTCCGAGAAATATTCAATACATGTGCGGTGTTCAAGGGCAGCGGTTTGCCTGAAACATCGCTGAGGAACGAATCCAGAAAGTCAATTTCCGCAGCAACGGCGGGCGCGATACTGATCGCATCCGTACCGTTCAGCGCGACCTTCACACCGGCATCTCCACAATTGAATTCAATCACGCCGTTACGTCCCCAAATGGTGATTCTCCAGTAATAAGGAAACTTATAACCGAACGAGTCGGGGGAAAAATAAGAGACATCACCCATCACGCCACAGTTGTTGGAAAGTTTGACCATGAGCTGAGCCGCATCGTTAAAGTGAGGAGACTTTTCGGCAAACGCGTTCCAGGTTCTGGCGGCCACCATCTCGGTTATTTCATGTCCTGTAAGCCACTCCGCCAAGTCAAGCCCGTGAATGGCGATGTCATTTATGGTGCCACCGTGTTTCCCTTCTTCAAAATACCAGCCTGGACGGACACCCAGCATAAGCGGATGCTGTCCGCCGAATTGGATTGCATGTATTTCGCCGAGTTTGCCGCCCAATATGAATTTCTTGGCGGCGACCACATTGGAATTATCCCTCAAATCAAGCATGCAGCCTATCTTCAGATTCTTCGCCTTTGAAAGCTTGGATATCTCCTCAAGTTCGGAAAGTCTTGTGCAGATCGGTTTGTCGGCGATCACGTGTTTGCCGGCCTTGAGCGCGGCAATGATAAGCTGTCCGCGTCTGCTGTAATAGTCCCCCACCGCAAGCACGTCGAAATCGACTTCCGCCAGCATTTTGCTGAAAGAGTCGTGCGTTAGTTCAATCTTCCAGTTTTCACGCGCGTTCTTCCTAGCGTCAACATCCTCCTCGCAGCTTGCGACCAGATCGCAGACGGGGTGTTTCTTCAGTTTTTCGTGCAATACCGTGATATGTCCGTGCCGGAGACCGGCAATTGCAAATTTCAGTTTCATCCTTCACTCCTTATAATTGTAGCAGAGGCATCCTGCCTCTGCTACAATTATTATTACAAGAATTTTATAGTTGTACCGGTCCGGGCCGACTCATAAACCGCGCAAATCAGTTCGACTGCACGTTTGCCTTCCGCTCCAGGCGTTGTCAGACCCTCCCCTTTCAAAATGGCATCTGCGAGTTCCGCAATCTGGCGTCTGTGGCCCTCGGCAGAAATCGCCATTGGATCGCTTGAACCGCCGACCTGCCCTTCCCCGAGCCCACAGACACGCCGGATTTCTTCGTCCTCCGGCCGTTCATCGACAAATGACCAGCGGGTAATGCGGTCGTCTTCAAGAATGATACTGCCCCTGGTTCCGGAAAGTTCAACCCTCCGAGCGAAACCGGGAGCGCAGGCGGTGCTTGCTTCAATCGTCCCCAAAGAGTTGTTTTTAAACTTCAACATGGCCACCACGGTGTCTTCGACTTCGATGGACTTGTGCATGAGCCTGGCGATGCGTCCTGTCACTTCCGATACGTCTCCGTTGAAATACAACAGGAGGTCGGCAGTATGAATGCCCTGATTCATCAACGCGCCACCGCCGTCGAGAGCCCAGGTGCCGCGCCATCCGGCGCTGGCATAGTATTCGGGGGTCCGGTACCATCGGACGCTTGCCGCCGCGAGCACCGGATCGCCGAAGCGCCCTGCGTCCACCGCCTTTTTTATGACTTTGACCGAGTGGCTGAACCGTGACTGAAAAACAGCCGACAGTCGCACGTTGCCGCTTTCACATGTGCGAACCAGGTCATTGGTTTTGGTAACCGTCACCTCAAGCGGTTTTTCACAGAGGATGTGCTTGCCAGCCTTCGCGGCGGGGATTGCGACTTCCGCATGGAGCCCGCTTGGCGTTGCAATGGTTACAGCCTCGACTTCCGATGCGAGGAACTCATCGAAGTTCGACGCCATTTTACAATTGTGCTTCTGCGCGAAAGCGGTGGCCCGTTCCAGAACTTTGTCATAGACGATATAAAGTTCGGCATTGTCCGTCAAGTTCAACGCCTCGGCATGCATTTTCGCAATCGCGCCCGTTCCGATAATCCCGAATTTTACTTTTCTCATTTGCCAAGTCCTTTTATTTTGCGTAATGGGCTTCGACTTTTTTGAAAGCCTTCATAATCATGTCAATTTCCTTCGCCCCGTAACTTTCGTAAATAGAGAGGATGAAATTCTCTTTCATCGCCTGATCGCAGTTAGGTGTGGGATAATTCTTTTTGGCATTGCCCTTGTAGAACGGATTGTTCCACGGATGCTGGTCAGCCTTGTTTTTGTACCAGTCCATTTTCGCCGGCAAAGCACCGGTATAATTTGGATTTATGCCTAACCCTTCCGCGGTTAAAGCCGCACAGAACTCATCTTTTGTGCATTTCATCGCATCCGCATTAAATTTCAGCCTCAACCACCAGTAGCAGTGTTCAAATCCTTTCTTCAACGGCGGAAGCGAAACCGATTTCAGGGAGGTTAACCCTTTGGCCTTCAGCATTTCAACCGCTTTCTGGCGGCGAGCTACGATACCGGCAAGTTTTTTCAACTGAACACGTCCGACAGCGGCGTGGAACTCATCCATATTGCAGCTGAGTGCAGGAATGCAGTTGGTCGAACCGGCAGGCAGATTGAACGGTTTGCCACGGTCGGCGGCGCGGCGTTCGTTCCAGTAATCCTGTTCGGTATTGCAGATGACGGCTCCACCCTGGCCACCGGTGCACATGTGCTTGCCAAACATGAGGGAGAACGCACCGTAGCGCCCGAAGGTTCCGACATTTTTGCCGTTGATCTTTGCCATGTGCGACTGTGCGCAGTCTTCAACCACCGGCAGATTGTGTTTCTTCGCCACCTTCATGATTGCAGGCATGTCGGCAGGCTCTCCGCCGATATGGGCGACTACAATCGCACTGGTTCGCGGGGTGATGCATGCTTCAATTTCCTTTGCCCCGGCATTGAACGAGCCCGATGCCGTATCGGCGGGAACCGGGATGCAGTTGTTGATTACAATCGGCATCATGCCTCCCGGATCCGTGACACATCCGACGATCACCTCGGAAAAAGGCGGAAGAGCCAATGCTTTCAGCGCCACGTATACCGAATTGGTTCCGCCATTGGTGCCGTCTGCATATTTTGCGCCCATGAATTTGGCGAATTCCTTGCAGAACGCCTCCTCTTCAGGCCCGTTGTAGCCGGGAGCGTTGCCAGTTTTTATCGCTGCGTCAAAAAGGATGTTGATCGCCGCCTTCTCCTCTTTCCCGAAATGAAACCTACTGGGTAATCCCGATACTGCCTTCTTTCCGCCATTGATCGCCAATTTTTCGCTCATACTGCCTATTCCTTTATTAATTTTTCCGCGTTAACGTGATAAATTTTATTCAACACCTTGATACTCAAACCCAGACCATTGATAAAATCCTGGTGTATATTGTCAAAATAGTCACGGGCAAAAAGAATACGATCCTGGAATTCGGTCATGAATTTTTTCGCAAATCCCGGATCCCTCTGTAACGACATGCAACCGGAACCGGCTGATATGTCGCAGTAAAGATTTTTATACTTACGCATCAATTCCGGAATTCTACCGCCTTCGACAACCTTGGTGTCCGCCGGCGGATAAATGTGCGTCTTCCATAATTCATCATTCGAAATATGTATCCAGAATCCCGGTGCATGCCCGAGAAAAGCCGTATCCGGACAAGATTGAAGAACCCGTTCTATTGTGTCAATCGTGCCGCCCCACCATTCATCCCATGGGTCGGTATTCTTCACTTGAGCAGTATATTGCAGATGAAACGTAACCGGCATTTCAAGTTCACCGGCCAAACGGAACAGACGCAGCGCGTCCGGACTGTCATACATCATCCGGCATTTTAATTCGCCACAAACTCTCGCCCCATATATGGCGTGGGCGGCCTTCAGCCTGGCGCAGGCGTCAGGCAGCCGCGGATCAGGACAGTAACCGAGGACAAAACGTTCAGGAGCCCTTTCCTTATAGGAAATACACCGGGTAAAGGGAATGGGTCCGGTATTGGAACCCAGCAATGGGGCGGGAACCGCATTTTTGTAACTATTATTGTATTCGTGTTCCGGGCATTCCCAGTTCAGCAGCCAGGTTTTTTCGATTCCATACCGATCCATATTGGCAAGGAACTTGTTCAAATCATGCCCATGCCAGTCAGGATGGTTGTGTGCGTCAATGATTTTCATGCTTTTTCTCCCTTTATTAATTAGGCGGCTGGAAGCCGCAACTTTTTAAAATAGTTACAGAGACACAAAGGCATCCGTCTTCGTCAAGGCACTTCGCCGGGACAGGCAGAGGCACAAAGTTTTTGAAAAATGCAAAATAAAAAAAGAACAGCCCTTGCAGGCTTAACTACGAACAAATGCTAAATCTTTTCTTAATTCGTTTGTACTTCACTCCAGTTGTGTCTTTTTCTTTAAAACTCGGGCACTTGGCCACTCGGAATCTTTTCAAAACTTTGAAATTCCCATGCAATTAAATTACAGATTAATTATTTTTTACCTTTATAAACTGCTTTGCAGAAAGGAACACCGCCATGGCCGCAGTTCCGGCGACAAGCTCTTCGAGGCCTGAAGGGAGAACGGCGATTTCAAGCGGAACCCCATTTTTCGGCTTATAATATTCAAGCGTCTTCCTGTACAGATTATTATCCGGAACCATCAGATATATTATCTCAGGGCGGTACAGCTCCACGACATACTCGCAGGCCCTGGCCAGGTATTTGCCTGTTTTCACGGCAATCTTTTCCACAACCGGATTCTCCCGTATGAAGGACTCGTACAGATCCGGCAACTCATCACGGATTCCCTTGAGATCATACTCCCGCTTTATCTGCTCCAGCAGGGCCTTGTCGGTCACATAATTCTCCAGGCATCCGCTTTTACCACAGTAGCATGTCGGCCCGTTTTCATCAACCGTCAAGTGGGCAAGCCTGAATTCATGTTCAAACGGCGAAGACAAAGCCTTGCCATCTTTCAATACACCCAGCTCAATGACATTCCCCGGATGGATGACAGCCAAGTTACGCTTGCCAGAAATAGCGCCGATCTGATAAGCGCGGGAATTTATGAGATTGTCGCGGTAAACCCTGACCCCGGTCTGACGCCCTATCACATCACTGAGCCCAGAATAGACATCGTATGACGCCATGGGGGGCTGTAGCCAGCGTGATACTGAAAGCCCGACGGCAGCAAGAGTCCTGCCCTTGAAAAGAGCCGTGGCTTTTCCAATCTCGCCCAGGATTTCATTGAAAACTGTAAGCTTGCTACTTTCCGTACTGCAGTTCAGCTCTCCGGTATAAAGTTCTTTATTATTGATATCGTCAATGCGGCACACAATTAAATTATCCCGCGTGATTGAAATGCCTGCAAACATGAGTTTGTCGGTATTAGGCAGATAAATAAAACCGGGACGGCCTTTCCCGGAGGACGGCTCCAGCTCTTTTCTTATCATCTCCGAGCGACACAGCTCTTCCAGGTAAATTCCCGCAGTACGGATATCCAAATCAGCCAAGCGGGCGGCCTCCCCACGGGAAACCCCGGAGGAATTCAATATGAGCCCCTTAAGTTCCGCCAGTTTCCGCGATTTTTTCAATTTGTCAGGCATTTATATACATTTCATTTAGCGTCATTTTGTATATTAATATTATACCTATATTTCACAAAAAGGCAATAGCAAATGAAATTTTCAAGAAAAATCAAATAATGGGGAGGTAATTGCAAAACTCGCGTTTTGCAAGAAGTCAGGAGACAGAAGACAGAATTCAGAATTAAATTTGGACTCAAATCTGGATTTATTCTGACTCCTGACTCCTGAATTCTGACTACTTTTGAAATTGGCTCAGGGAGCTGCCTTTCCAATATTAAAGCAAGACAGATTGTCAAGGATGTTTACAATGAGTATCAAGAGGTGTTTAAACTAGATTTGATTCTTTTTGGTTCCGACGAGATTCAATTCGAGGATGGTGACACATCTTTCGCCCATTGCCCGTTATGCAAGGGGAAAGAACCGGCAAAACTGTTCGGAAATTATATCTTGACTGGCTCTTGAGTTTGGCACGAAATCCATACACCGCTTGAAGCGATGCGTTTATTTTTAAGGGATGCGGAAAGACTCGGTATTCCGAAGGCGCTCCATACCACCTGGGCGGTACCCAATCAAGAGAAACTGCCGATAGAAAGCATGGTCTGGGCCGGGGTATATCATTGGCTTGGTGAAAAGGCCGATGCATTGCCTGTCAGGGAATTAGCCACGAACTTCTGCGGGAATTTCTGGAAATGACGATTAGAGAGTTAAAAAAGATCCATCTTAAATCAAGAATATTTTGACAGGATAATGATAAATATATTTGACAAAATAGTATATAAGGGCAATGTTGGTTATCATTATTTATTTAAATGGAGGTTGAAATGGGGCAGAAGAAAAACGCTCTTTTTCCCAAGACCATATCGGTGCTTGAAACGTTGGGAGGAAATATCAGGCTGGCTCGGCTACGGCGGAATATCTCCTCGTCCCTTCAAGCGGAGCGTGCCGGGATCAGCCGTCCGACATTGACTATGATCGAGAAAGGTTCGCCTTCGGTATCGCTGGGAAGTTATGTACAGGTTCTGGTGGCTTTGGGATTGGAGAAAGACCTTTTAAAAATCGCCGCTGATGATGAACTTGGACGGAAGCTTCAGGATCTGAATTTACCTGTTCGGCAACGGGCGCCAAAAAAAGGTAAATCATGAGCAATGTATTAAAAACCATTTACGTTTATGCCCATTGGTTGGAGTGGAAAGAACCGGTTTTGATGGGATTCTTAAATGCGCAGTCAATACGGGGCAAGGAGATTTTTTCCTTTGAGTTTGCTCCCGACTGGCTAAAATCGGGATCAGCGCGAATGCTGGATCCGGATCTGCAATTCTATTCCGGCAGGCAATATGCCGATTCCGCCAAAAGAAATTTTGGCATTTTCCTTGATTCATGTCCTGACCGTTGGGGGCGTCAGCTTTTACGGCGGCGCGAAGCGATCAGGGCACGGCATGAAAAACGAACAGTTCGGCAATTGACGGAATCCGATTATCTCTTGGAAGTTCATGATAAGACCAGGATGGGGGCGCTTAGGTTCAAGCTGGATGAGTCTGGAGACTTTGTCAATAATGATTCGGAGCTGCCTGCACCGCCATGGACTTCCTTGCGCGAATTGGAGGCGGCCTGTCGTCATTATGAGGAGGAATCCCCGTCAGATGATGAACACGGAAAATGGATTGCCATGCTGCTGGCACCCGGTTCATCGCTGGGCGGTGCCCGCCCCAAGGCAAATGTCATGGATAATGACGGCAATCTATGGATCGCGAAATTTCCAAGCCGTACGGATTCCGCCAATACGGGTGCCTGGGAAATGGTAGCCCATGAACTGGCAAAACTGGCTGGGCTGAAAACTCCAGAATGCCGAATTGAAAAATTCTCCAGGCATGGCAATACATTTTTGACTAGACGCTTTGATCGTGAATCCGGCAAACGCATACATTTTGCCTCTGCGATTACGCTATTGGGGCGGACTGACGGCGACAATCATGCGTCGGGATGCAGTTATCTGGATCTGGCGCAATTCATCATGAAATACGGGGCCAATCCCAAAGAAGATTTGGAAGAACTTTGGAGACGCATAGTCTTCAGCATAGCCATATCCAATACCGACGATCATCTGCGCAACCACGGTTTTCTTCTGACATCGCAGGGATGGATTCTCTCACCGGTATTTGACCTTAATCCCATGCCCCATGGCACCGGACTTACACTGAATATTTCCATGGAAGATAATTCTCTTGATTTTGAACTGGCATTGTCAGTAGCTCCTCAATTCCGAGTAAAAATATCGGCGGCTCAAGAGATTGTCAGAACAGTTAAAAAAGCTGTCAGTTATTGGCAGAAGACTGCGTTAAAATTGAAAATCCCCCGGCGAGAGATTGAGAACATGACGCAAGCTTTCCATGTTTAGAAGTCCCCTGAAAAACTATATCTTCGTGCTCTTCGCGTCCTTCGTGGTAGAAGAGGCGATTTGATTTATGTGGAAATGAATTGTCTTGGAGAAAGTATTTTTATGCCTTTGTACGAACCAACTGAAAGCAGGTGCGAATCGCCGCTGATTATAACATTAGTATCAAGGACAATCCGAAGTCTTTTCATTGCCGCGACTTCTTTTCGGTTCTTAACTGGGATATTTCGTAAGCGATGTCATCCTCTGAGAGATTCCTTGCGGAAGCAATGGATTCACCATAAGAAAAAATCCCTTCCCATCTCCGTCTTCGATCGATATATGCTCTTGCCGCTTCACGGAGAAGTTCCGAGCGCGTCCTGTGTTCCCGTTTCGCAACCACGTCAATCTCCGACAGGAGATTTTTCTGGAATGAAATATTTACTGTTGCCGTATTCATCTGTTTTGGACTCCTTCTGCATTAATATATAAAAACTTTGTATAGCGTCAAGAAATTATTCAAAAAATAAATCTTAATATAATGATTACAATACAATGTCTGATTCCCATAATTTCCCGCCTCTGGGATTGACCTATTTCTGGTGCTTGAACGACTACTGCGACGATTCTGCGATTGACAGGCAGATCGAAGAATTCAGCCGGGCGCAGATTGGAACGGTATGCCTGCATCCGCGCGACGGATTGCTGCTGCCATACGGTAGCAGTGACTGGTTTGATTTTATTCGTCTGACGGCCTTGAAGCTGGCTGCGAAGGGGATCGGGATTTGGCTGTACGACGAGGATCCGTTCCCGAGCGGGAACGCCGGAGGAAGAATCATACTTGATCATCCTGAACTCATCGCACACAAAATTGAAATGTACCGGGCGACTCAAATCGCTCCTGTGGCAATTCTATGGCCGATCAAGTCGTTTCATCTCCTGAATAAATTCTGGCAGGCGGAACCCGGCGGGTTGCGGGGAGAGTTGACGGAGCTTGTACTGGCATGTCTGGAGGCGCATGTAGGCATCCAGATGCTGGATGAAGTTGATTTCCAGAACGCCAAAATGAAAAACGGCATGCTGAAAATAGGTAATGCCAGTTATTCCCATGTCATCGTTCCCGGTTCGACGGTATGGAGCAAGACAACTTGGGATTTGCTGGAAAAATACGCCGGTTCAACAATGTGTGACTGCGATGTTCGCAATCCTACCAAGACGAAACTGCCGTTGGAGTTCACGGCTTTAGCGTGTTCTTCCGGCAGTTTCAAAGAAGGTCTTAAGGTTTATCAGTATGGAGCAAGACCAAGGTATCTTGAAAGCAATGCCAAATTGCATGTGAAGAGCACGGCAGCCGCCCCAGTCATCCGACGGGGTGCAAGTGCGGGGGGCTACAATAAATCCACCTCTGTTGCCGCGTTCCTATCTCAAAGATTCCAACCCGGCATATAATTGAAATTAAACAGAACTCATTCCCCGCGTTCAAGGAGTTGACAAAAGCCACTATTAAAAATGACCTGCCGAAACTGATGGATGTAAAATCCACAGGTTCGACAGACATCCGCATTACCGGCTGGACTAAAAATGGAGACAAATTCTACTTGCTCTGTTATCTCGGAAAAGGAATTATAGAAGCGGAAGCGGCCAACAAAAATTATGCGTTGTCAGGTCAAAGGATAACAGTAATTACAGGGAGCTGATTGCAAAAGTGCCCAAAAAACGTTTTCCAGGAATTTCACTTTTTGATCCGACTAGGCGGATTAGTATGTCTTGGCATTCAAAGTGTTACGCACGCTAAAGCGTGTACTCCAAATTTTGCAATCAGCTTAAAAAGAGGCAATCTTGAAATTGGCTCAACTTGATTTTCCAATTCCTGCAGGTATATTAAACTTCAAGTTAAACTTAAACAACAGGTGTTTCATGGAGACATTGACAATGCTGGATCTCAGGAACAACGCGGCTAAAATAATAAAAAGGGCTGTGGCCGGTGAAAGAATGATCCTCTCATACAGGGGGAAACCGGTTCTCCGGATCGAACCCATCTCCACAAGGGATGACAAGACTTTCGCCAGCGATCCTTTCTACAAAATTACCGGAATCGCATCAAAAGACAAAAACGGAGCTCTCTCAAATGAGGAAATCGATCACATCGTCTACCGCTAGGGATGTATTCATAGACACGAGCGGCTTCTATTCATTGCTCGTGGAAAACGACAGCGGACACAAGGCTTCGGCGAAGCTTCTCGAAGAATCCAGAAAATCCAAATTCACATTCGTCACCACCGACTATATTCTTGACGAAACAGCAACACTTCTCAAGGCACGCGGGCTGGTTCATGTCCTCCCGGTATTCTTTGAATCTGTCCTGTCATCTGGCATATGCCGGGTCGAATGGACAGATTCTGACCGCTTTACTGCTGCAAAAAACTATTTCATCCGACACGACGACAAGGATTATTCCTTCACAGACTGCGTGAGTTTCGTGACAATGTCCGAAATTAAACTCAAGAGGGTTTTGACCAGCGACCGGCATTTCAGACAGGCCGGATTCGAACCTATCTGAAAACAGCTGGAGTCTGTCAGTCGACTGTGGCTGGAGCGCCTGGCAAGACTGTTCTTTCTTCAGGAGAGAAATCTTTTCCGAGAATTGCAGTCAGATCCTCATTGCAACTCTCGAACCCCGGAACTTTTCCAAAATTCCTGTACAGCATCTGCGCCTTAATGATGGCTTTCCTCCTGTCGGAGGGGGCAAGATATCTTATACCGTCCAGGGCATTTTTATATACTGCGATGCACAGCAGATTGAGTTCCGGATCGTTCACCAGGAAATTTTTCGCCTCACCGGGCCGTCCGGCCATTATGGAAATGTCCGTTTTAATGATGTCCTCGCCGGCATCATTGAATTCATTGGCGACAATGGCGTACAGGCTATTCACATTCAAGGTGTTCCACTTTCTGATCGAAGTCGCGCCGCCGGCATCCTGTATGACCATTTCACCGTTGGAAGCCTTTAACAGTTTCCCCTCCCCGAGCTGGACACCTGCATATTTCACGCCGCTGCCGGTGAGCGCCTGATAAATCCTGTCCATCCTTTCAACCTGGGCTATTTTCACAGCAAACCAGGCTTTGTCCTTTTCAGGGCTGGACAACAACAAATTCCTGAGCATTTCAGCAGCCTCTGAAAATCTTGACTGGGAGACCATGGAATAGAACTTGAAACGTATTTCCCCTTTAATCGCCCCCTCCAGTTCCCTGATGACATTGTCCGTGGATTCCTTCAGGTCATCATATTCCTTTTTCATCTTGTTTTTCTCGACCAGAGCCGAACTGGCTCCCATTTTCGCGATATTGTCATCCTTTCCTTTCAGCTCATCCTTTTTCCTGGAAAGCGAGTTCCGCAGATTGTCCCTCTCCTGCGTAATTTCCTCAAGCTTTTCCTGAAGCCTGTCATTTTCCTTCTGAAGCTGCTGCGCCATGAGAATGTAGCGCTTGTTCTCCTTGGCAATTTTCATGTTGCTGATGCGGATCTTGCAGACCTGCATTTTGAGCAGCAATGTCTTCTCGGTCTTATCCTTGGTATTTCCAAAATAGGCGATTATCTCCTCGCATTTCCTATCCATGTCCTCCAGGGAATAGGTTCCAGGCTCCTTGATAATGGCTACGAAATCATCGACAAGCTTGGTTTTGGCCTTCATCGCCCTTGAATTGGTGTAGCCAATCCCGAATATTATAATGGCTGACAGCAGAACAACAGGGATGGCGAAAGAGAGCACCGACATGAAAATACCCGATCTCCTCCTGCTCTCGAGTTCCTCGAGACTGAGCTTTTCCTTTTTCTCCCTGGACTCTATCTGCAGCGTATAGTCAAGCCTCCTTATCGACACGGTATGGACGTCCGGCACAAGATCCTTGTCGGGAGCGGTCACCTGTCTTATTTCCCATATTTCGCGGAGAAGCTCCTCCATATTTTGAAAGCGGTTGTCCGGTTGCTTCTCAATCATTTTCCTGACAAGGGAGCCCACCTTCGCCGGAATATGCGAATCTATCTTGGTAAGGGGAACTGGTTTCTGGTAGAAATGCTGTTTCGCCATCGCGTTCAAAGTACTGGCGTCAAACGGAAGCTTGCCGGACAACATCTGATACAGGCTTATCCCAAGACTGTAGATATCGCTCCTGGTGTCCAGTTTGTCCCCGATGAACTGTTCGGGACTCATGTAGGACGGGCTCCCTGAAATCTCCATTCCCTTATACCAGTCGGCCTGCTGCATGGCAAGACCAAGATCCGTAAGCTTCGCGACCCCGTCCTCGTCAAGCATTATATTTTCCGGCTTGACATCGCGGTGGATGAGTTTGGCCTCCTCCCATGCGAAATGCAGGGCTTCCGCAATCTGCTGGATTATGTGGAGGGATTCGTCAATCTGGAGCTTCCCCTCCCTTTTTATCTTGCTCTTTACGGATTCGCCCCGCACATAGGTCATAGCCATATAACAGGTGCCGTCTTCCTCCTCGCCGATACTCAGCGCCTGAACAAGATTGGCATGGATGAGTTGTGCCGCAGCCCTGGCCTCCGCAAGAAAAGAAGCCATGCCCTTGGTGTTCGTATATTTGCCTGAAAGGACCTTCAATGCGACATTCCTGTCCAGCGATATCTGCTGGGCGAAAAAAACAGTGCCGATAGAACCCTCGCCTATCTTTTCCTTGACAATGAAATCCCCGATGATCCTGCCGGGACCATAAGGATCAGTAGGAATGAACGGCTGATGCCCGCAGTTCGGACACAGCACCTTGTCCCCAAGGTCAGACGTCCCTATATCCTTGAGGATAAACGAGCAGAACGGGCATTGAAAACGCATCATGTATGTTCCAGTGTTATTCGCCAATAATCTTCACAAGCACCCTTTTTGGCCTGCAACCGTCAAATTCACCATAAAAAACCTGTTCCCAGGGCCCGAAATCAAGACGCCCTCCAGTGACTGCGACAACAACTTCGCGTCCCATTATCTGACGCTTGAGATGTGCGTCGCCGTTATCCTCGCCGGTCCTGTTGTGCCGATATGCGCCCACAGGTTCATGCGGTGCAAGCTTTTCGAGCCAGTCATCATAATCCTTGTGAAGTCCCGACTCGTCATCATTGATAAAAACAGAGGCGGTGATATGCATCGCGTTACACAGGAGCAGTCCTTCTTTGATTCCTGATTCGGACAGAGCGCGCCCTAGCTCTCCGGTGATATTGATAAACGCCCTTCTGGACGAAATATTGAAAACCAGTTCTTTCCTGTAAGTTTTCATTCAACTCCATGTTTTAAGTTTTAAGTTTTAAGTTTTAAGTAAAGAATTTTTGGATTCGTTTTCCACTTTCTAAATTCCATCTTCTAATTTCAGAACTCCCGAACTTTAGAACTTTAGAACTTTAGAACTTTAGAACTTTAGAACTTTAGAACTTCCCCTCGCCTTCCCTTCATCGGTTGGATATTCCGTGCTGGATATTGGATATTCAGTCTTTCTAATTAAACTTAAGGCTTTGCTGGGACTTTAATATTTATTGACAGGATAACAGGATTCCAAGGATATTTATAGCAAATTGCATTCTTGGGAAAAGAACGCGTCAGCAGAGTGACGCGGCTACAGCTTGGATTTGCTGTAGTAACGGCACTCTGTTGCCGTTCTCTTTAATTCCCACTTTAGTATTTAAATCCAGCTTATCCTGTTATCCTGTCAAAAATACAATTTCCTATTCTATCGAGTTCCCCACTCGATCTGAGAAAGAGCCTATTCAAATCATCCTACCACCGGGGTCCTTGCCGTTTTTCATCTTTTTTATCCGGGGCCGACTGTTCTTTCTTGTCTTTCGCAAGAAACTCCTGCAGTTCCTTTTCAGTGGGCTCGTCGGCACCGCGTGCGCTCGGAGCCTTGTTTAAATTCCTGATCTGTTCAATCGGGCTGAATGTCCCGTCGCGTGAGGCTGATTTTTTCCAGAGGATGAAGGCGGTCGCCATCACGGCGCAGGTCAAGAATGCAAGCAAAAGGAAAATGAGCAGAAGAACTCCGAAGGAAATCCGGCTTTTCGCCTTCTGCTGCACTGTATTCGGCTTGACTTCATTGCCGGACTTGGCGGCCCCTGGTTTTGAATCCGGTTTGCCTTCCGTGCTGCAGATGACAGTCTCATCCTGTGGGGCCACGGCCCTCATTGTTGCCACTTCTTCAGAAGTTGACACCGAATAAACCCGGTTCGCCTCTTCATTTTTCGGGACCGGAGTTTTCGGATACCGCCCCTGAATCACGAGATCAATATCATTCCCGGCTTCAAGCCAGCTCTGCTGCCTTTCCTCCCTTTTCTTCGCCATCATCACTTCAAGGAGGGCGCAGCACTGTTTGGAAAGGGCGGGATTCCTCTCGTTTGCCGGCGGAAGCGGATCCCTGAGATGCCTGGATACAATCGCCATCACTGTGCTGGCGTCAAATGGCAGAGTCCCGGTAAGCATGTGGTAGAGCGTTGCGCCAAGGGAATAAATATCGGCGCGGAAGTCAATGTTCTTATCCCCCAGCGCCTGCTCCGGGCTCATGTAATAAGGTGTTCCGACAAATGTGCCTGTCATCGTGAGGGAATTGTCCTCATCAAGACTTTTCGATATTCCAAGATCAAGGATTTTAGTTACGCCCCTCTTGTCGATGATGATATTCGCAGGCTTGATGTCCCTGTGGACAATCTTGAACTCGTCCCAGGCATACCGGAGCGCATCGGCTATGGATTTTGCGATCAGGAGGGCCTCCCTTTCCGGAATCATCTCGCCGCCGTCGATCCTGTCCTTGAGGCATTTGCCGTCAACATAGGAAATGGCGAGGTAATAGATGCCGTTCTCGGATCCTGCATGGTATGCCGTAACGATATTCGGATGGCTGAGTTTTCCGGAATGCTTCGCCTCCTTGATGAACCTGTCGAGAAATTCCTTGTTGGACGTGAATTTAGGGGAGAGTATTTTCAGGGCGACATGCCTGTCCATGGCCGCGTGATAGGCAAGCCATACTTCACCCATTCCACCGACCCCCAGCTTGTCTTTCAGAAGGAATCCGCCCACGTCAAGCCCCTTCTGAATCCCGGGAATCGGAATGACGACTTTGCTTCCGCAGTCCTTGCAGATGATGACATTCCCGCAAAGACTGCTGTCGGCGACAAGATTTTTCCTGCAATCAGGACATTCAAACGTTATGGATGGCATAAGTCCCCCGCTTTGTTATTGCGACTGCAAAATTTCATTTTTTCCAGCAATTGGATTGTGCGTTCCGTAGAACCTCTGTGTTTTGCGATCTCCGCAGATGCTTTTTCCCCCAGTTCATGTCTATGCTTTTCATCTGAAATCAGTTTCCCGAGGGCGCTTTCAAGCTTATCGTCCGACTCGGCGGCGAAAACACCGTGCGCCTCTCTGAGAACCTTGTGGACGAAACGGAAATTCCTCATCTCGGGCCCAGTCACAATCGCCTTCCCAAGAAGGGCAGGCTCAATAATATTCTGCCCTTCATTGTGTCCGGCAAAGCTTTTCCCGACAATGACTATATCCGACTTGGCCATGAATCCTAGCATTTCCCCGGTGGTATCGGCAAGAAGACAGTCAACCGGTTTCCCTGGAACGGTCTTTTCGGAACGCCTTACAAAAGACATTCCGAGGGAGCGGAACTCCGCAGCTATTTCAGCTCCCCTTTCAGCGTGTCTGGGAATGGATATGAATCTCAGCGACGGATATAATTTCTTGAGATTTAAAAATTTCTCCGCAATAAGTTTCTCCTCTCCCGGATGCGTGCTCGCACCTAAAATAATCGTGGACGGCTCTTGTCCAAAATACTGTCCAAGATCAAATTCCGGCGGATTTGCCGGAATTTCCTGGTCGAATTTCATATTTCCGATGATTTGTACCGGCAGGTTCTCCGAGATGGCGTCAAGCCGTGTCTTATCCTGTTCGGTCTGGGCGCAGATGCAGTCTATCTTCCGGAGCAAGGGGCCGAAAAAGCATCTGAACGCCTCATATCTTCCGGCGGACCTGTCCGAAATCCTGGCGTTGACAAGCGCAATCTTCGCACCGCTCCTGCGAACTTCGCAAATCATGTTGGGCCACAATTCAGTTTCAAAAATCACGAGCATTTCCGGCTTGATCAGGTTCACCGCGATTCTGACAAACAGGAAGAAGTCAAGCGGGGAGAAAATGACGACTGTGCCTTCCGGCGCCTTTGCGGAGGCGAGTTCCTGCCCGGTTGTCGTCGTCGTGGAAAGAACAAAATCCTGAGACGGATCCGCCTTCTTCCATTTCCGGATGAAAGTCAGGGCCATCTGGGTTTCACCGACGCTGACAGCATGCACCCAGACCGGATTTCCAAGTGATGAGAGAGCCAACTTCTTCCCGTCTGAAAAAATCCCGAATCTCTCGGCATATCCCTTTTTCCTTCCACCGCGCCGGATAAGCTTGAAGACAAGCCCCGGCAGAAATGCGACAAGCACCAACGGAAACAGCAAATTGTATATGAATATCATAGTCTTACTTCCTCCCCTTCCCGCCCTGTTTAAGCCATGCCTCCACAAACATGTCCAGATCCCCGTCAAGCACACCCTGCGTGTTGCTGGTTTCAATATTCGTCCTGAGATCTTTAACCATCTGGTATGGATGCAGGACATAGGAACGAATCTGGCTTCCCCAGGCCATATCGGCCTTCTCCCCGCTCAGGGCTTCAGCTGCACGGCGGCGTTTCTCCTCTTCAAGTTCATACAATCTGGCCTGGAGCATTTTCATGGCGGTGGCGCGGTTCTTGTGCTGTGAACGCTCAATCTGGCATGATACGACGACACCGGAGGGCAGATGGGTCAGCCGGATCGCGCTGTCCGTCTTGTTGACATGCTGGCCGCCACAGCCGCTGGCACGGTATGTGTCAACCCTCAAATCTTTTTCATCAATAGTGATTTCAATGTCTTCCTCGATTTCCGGGAATGCCTCCACTGACGCAAAAGACGTATGGCGGCGCGCATTGCTGTCGAACGGTGAAATCCGCACAAGCCTGTGCACCCCGCGTTCAGCTTTCAGGTTACCATAAATGAAATCTCCGGTGACCCTGAGCGTGACACTTTTTATTCCCGCTTCATCTCCGGGCTGCATTTCAACGATTTCATCCTTGAATCCGCGCCTCTCAAACCAGCGCCGGTACATCCGCAGAAGTACATTGGCCCAGTCACATGACTCCGTACCGCCTGCGCCTGCATGAATTGTGAAAAAGGCGTTGCTCCTGTCGAATTTGCCGGAAAGAAAGCTGACAAGCTCGAGTTTGTCCAATTCTCCGGAAAGCGTCTTCCATGTCTGTTCGGCCTCCTTGAGCATTTCGGCATCATTTGACTCTTCGGCTAGTTCGGCAAGCGCAGTGAAATCCGTGACTTTCCTCTGGACAACATCAAAAGGCTCGAGGATGTTTTTACACTGGCTCAGCAGGGCGACCGTCGCCTGGGATTTTTCCCGGCTGTCCCAGAAGTCTGACGCCGACATTTTCAGTTCTACCTCGGCCTTCTCCTGGCGCTTCTTCCTGACATTCAGGAATTCCTCCAGGTAACTTATGCGTTCCAATGCATCCTTATGATAAATTTTCAATTCATCCAATGTCATGGTTTCATATTCCTTAAATTACATTTTCCATACTTCATCCTGTCCGCAGGGACGGCCGAAATCAACACATCCGCGCTTGAATTCTTAACAGCCATCTGCTAAAATCAGTAGAAGTCGTTAATATAATTGATTCAAGGAGAATGGAAAATGCTTTCTGAAAAGAGTTTGAATTTTCTTAAACAGCTATTGAACTGTTCAGGCCCGTCAGGTTTTGAAATTGAAACCGCGGCAGTTTACAGGAAATACCTTTCACAGTTCGCCCATAAGGTCTATACCGACGTGACAGGCAATACAATCGGCGTGCTAAATGAAAAGGCCGCCTTCAAGGTCATGCTCGCCGGACACTATGACGAAATAGGGTTCCAGGTCGTACATATTTCCGATGAGGGCCTGCTCTATTTCAGGAATGTCGGGGGCATAGACAAGATAACAGTTCCGGGAACCGAAGTGGAAATCCTCACCGAAAAGGGGAGAATCCACGGGGTGATAGGGAAAAAACCGATTCATCTGACCGAGGAAAAGGATCGAGCCCAGGTAATCGAATTGAAAAATCTCTGGATAGATATCGGCGCCGAAAACAAAAAAGAAGCTGAAAAAATCGTCCGTATCGGCGATCCGGTCGCAGTAAAAACAAACTTTGCGAGACTTGGCAGGAACAGAATCATGTCAAAAGGCATGGATGACAAAATCGGGGCGTTTGTCGTCGCCGAGACACTCAGGGAACTGAGCACGAAAAAAATAAACATCTCCGTCTACGGGGTCGGCACGGTTCAGGAGGAGCTCGGACTGCGCGGCGCCACGACAAGCACCTTCGGAATAGCTCCAAACGTGGGATTCGCGGTCGATGTGGGATTCGCCACCGACACACCCGACATTGAAAAGAAAACCCTCGGTAACATCTCTCTCGGAAAAGGTCCGATCCTCAGCAGAAGCGCCGATGACAACCCGGTCGTCTGCAAAATCCTCCGTGAGACCGCAAAGAAGAAAAACATTAAAATCCAGGAAAAGGCGGGGTTCAGGGCAAGCGGCGGCACGGACACGTCCCAGATTCAGATGACCCGCGGAGGAGTCGCAACATCACTGATTGGAATTCCAAACCGATATATGCACACACCTGTTGAAATCTGCGACCTCCGCGATGTCGAGGGCGCCATAAAACTACTGGTGGAAACAATAATCCAGCTGAAACCGGGACAGACATTCATTCCGGGTATCGATTGAAAATGAATCGGTGAACCGGCGCGTGGGAGAATCGGCGAGAAATTTGCCGTGCTATTTGATTCTTTGACTTTGATTACAACTGGATTCGTCGGGCGGAAGTCTTTCTGCAAATTTTTTAAGCCAAGCAGACGCTTGGCGTTCCCGGGAACGCTGACCGTCTGGTCGGCTCATGTGCATTTTCTGTGCGGAAAGGCTTCCACCAGATGCAAATATTCACTGAATGAACAGAGTATTTACGGACAGCATTTCACTATTTCGGATTTCTAAATTCTAATTTAGGATTTTCTTCAAAACTATGGGAAAAGTTCACTTGATAACCGGTGGCGACTATTACGCCGTCAAAAATAAGGCGCGCGACATTGTCGCAGGCCTATGCGGCAAAGATTTCGAAAGCAATCCATGTCTTGAGATCATTCACGGCGACAGTGGTGAAATGAAGCCGGGGCAGGCGTTCAGCCTCATAATTGAATCGGCCGCAACTCCCGCCTTTCTCGGTTCCGCAAAAACCATCTGGCTTAAAAACCTCGACTTTGATGAAATAGTCAAACTCAAGGACTCGGAGGAATTCGACGGAAAAATGAATGCCTTCCTTGCTTTACTGGAGGCCGGACTAGCAGATGACACGACACTGGTCATGAGCGTATTTTCCGTTGACAGGCGCTCGAAATTCTTCAAGATCTGCCAGAAATCCGGGGAAATCCAGTTCTTTGAAAAAATGGACATAATGTCAAAGGATTGGAACAACAAGCTCCGCTCCGTAATTCGCGACTCCTGCCGGGAAAACGAAATGAGGATTTCTGAAGACGCCGTCGCATTCGTCTCGGAAACGGCAGGAGTGGATGTCGAACGCGTCAGGTCGGAAATGGACAAGCTCTTCGCGTATGTCTCGCCAAACACGTCAATATCCCTTGCCGACTGCAAAAAAATATGCAGCAGAACCCCGGAGACGGCAGGCTGGTCATTCGCAAATGCGCTCAGCGACAGAAATCTTTCCGAGGCGATCGAGACCCTTAATGTCATCGCAAACATGCCGAAAAATCCGGAAATAAAAATCATATACAATGTCATAGGGAATTTTCAGGATCTGGTCAAAATAAAGTCCGTCTGCAGAAAACTCGGCATAAGGAGCGGAGCCAGACAGAGCGAGTTCGAAGATAAACTGCAAAACGTCTCCCCTGCCCTCAGACTGGAAATCAAGGATGAATCCATTTTCAAACTGCATCCGTTCCGCGCCTGGAAGGTCTTCTCGGCCTCCGAGAAATTTTCAGAGGGTGAACTCTCCCGTATCCTGACAGAAATACTGAGGACCAACAAGGCGCTAGTCTCCGGCGCATTCTCCCCGAGAATGGAACTTGAAGCGCTCGCAATAAAAATCTGCCGTGGGAAAACCGGGGTTTAACCGCCAGTGCTCAAAATTTTTCCAGTTGCTGGAAAAATTAAATATGATATTATGGAGAGCGGGTGGTCAGTCACTCTTCGGGTCGAAGGCGCGATGCAGGGCCTCGCCGACAAAATTGAATGACACAACCGAAATGAATATCGCCGCGCCGGGCCACAAAGTAAGGTGCCAATACCTCAGCGGATCGGAAAAAGCCTGATGCAGAAGTTCCCCCCAGCTCGCAGTGGGTGCCCTTACGCCAAACCCCAGAAAGCTAAGCCCACTCTCGGCGAGGATCGCCCCCGCCACACCGAAAGTGAAGCTGACAAGGATGGGCCCTGTGATGTTGGGAAGCAGATGGGAAAACATTATTTTCCATATTGACAGTCCGAGCGATTCACATGCTTTTATGTACGGCATAGCCCGTTGCTGGAGGACTTCGCCCCTGACAATCCGGCTCAGCCCGGTCCAGGAAGTCAGGCCTATCACCGCGATGACAAGAAGTATTGACTGTTCCATTTTCCGGTCCATCATTATGGCCATGAGGATAAGGAGGAGCAGGAACGTGGGGAAACACATGATTATCTCGACAATCCTCATGACAATGAAGTCCATCCTGCCGCCAAAATATCCGCAGATCAGCCCGACGACAATCCCGAAAACCATTGTCAGCGCAGTCGCCAGCAACCCGACCGCCAGAGAAACCCTGGAACCATAGACCATCCTAGAAAAAACATCCCTGCCAACCTGGTCGGTTCCGAAAATATGGGCGCGGCACGGTTTGAGATGAGGGTCTCCGGCATTCTCGAACGGACCATACGGGACAGGTGCGAATATCGCAAACTCGCCTTTTGCGAGATTCGCACAGCCTTCGCGCCAGTCGCTCTTCTCAAGCCTTGGACCAACAAGGAAAAATGGAACGATCGCAATTACCGCCCATGCTGCGACCGCTCTCCATTTAAGTCGGGACTTATGTCCGAAAACCATTAACATCAGGCAGGCGGGCAGGAAAAACACCAGAATATAATTGAAGAGCTTCTCAACGATAACTTCGCTAGTGTCGGGGGCGAAAACATATCTCAGCGCAGGAAAAGACAATATCCCGTCCCTGAAAAGAACCAGCGGCCTCCCATTCGCTACGAAAGGCGCGAAGATCGCAACCGCAAACAGAAAGACAATTCCACAGAGGCCGACAATCGCAATCTTATCTTTCCTGAAACGCCGCCACACAATCGCCCCCGGCGAAATAAAGTCTGATTTTTCTTCCGGCTTGTTCATTATTTTCAGACCATGCAAAATTTTTCAGTAAATGTTTTTCACGATTCAGTATGCCAGTTTCGATGAAACTGGCTCAGGAGGCGTTTTCATCGAAAACGCCATACTTTAATATTTCATTTCAAAAAGTTTTTCCAATTCCACGATCAAGTTCGGCGTGAATGAGCCAAACTCCATTTCCATTTCCCTGCGAAGTTCGCAGCCCGACCAGAATCTCACCTCGTCTATTTCGGTTTCCGGAAAGTTGAAAGGTCCTGCATGCACAGTGGAAAAGACCCCGGTGTTTTCCGACTCGATACTGTTCCTGATCTTCAAATCAAAAAGATGTTTCAGCGGGAGGTTGGCGGGAATGCCGAGCTCTTCAACCATCTCGCGCCGGGCCGCAGTTTCAAAATCCTCGCCGGGCATCAGGTGTCCGCCGACGGCAGTATCCCATTTCCCGGGCTGAATATCTTTTCCCGTTGAGCGCTTCTGCAAAAGAATCCGCCCGTCCGGATGAAAAACAACCACATGGGCGGTCCTGTGGATCAGCGAAGGATTGCCGTGGCACTCGCTCCGTTTCGCCGTGCCGACAACCCTGTCATCCCCGTCAATTACTTCAAATATTTCATCGTGTTTCATCTTTATGACTCAACTTGTCTTGACTCCGTCATGACAGCGTTTTCTGATGGCATGAAACCGGAAAGTTTTTCCCGGAGGATTTCTGTCAGTCTGCTTTTGTCTCTGAAATTACAGTGAAATAAGTTTTTTGCCCTCCATCTGGTAGAGCTTCTGCTTTTTCATCATTCCTATCTTGTAGTCGAGCGTATCCATACCCCAGTATTCGATATAGACATCATATTCAGGCAGATAGAAATCTGGACGTATCGCATATCCTTCGATAAGCCTGATTCTCTCGTCGTATCGGAAGCTTATGCCATAGGAGTGAAGATAGTCTGATATGATCCGTTCACCGTCTGACTGTACCAATGTGCCGCTCCGGGTCTCTATGGTCTTGTTCAATTCGACTTCGGTGTCGTAGTTCCGGCGTCTCAAGAATACCTCATCAAAGCACTTGTCGCAATACACTCTCTGGAAAGCCTTCATGCTTCTGGCGTATTCATCGTATTTTACTGTGACAGCGCATTTCTGACACATGTGCTTTGACTGCTCTGTTTTAATCCGTATCGCCTCGGATATCAATGCATGCGCCTTTTCCGCATTCTTCCGATTGTATTCCGTCTCGGCTGGATTTACTGATATGTCAAGCAGATCATTGACTGCTGGAGCCGCATCAGTTCCATATGCCGACAAGGCTTTTATGGCATACTGCCTCACCTGCGGATTCCTGTCACGGCAGGATTCCATCAGCACGGGTACTACTTCTGCGGAATTCGCAGTTCCGGCGAGTTTTCCAAGCGCTGACACAGCCAATCTCTTTACATGGAATGACTCCGACTTCGTCAGTCCGACAAGCTCGGCCACTACATCCGCCCTGGCACTCTTTCCTAGCTCTACAGCCCTTTCCACAAGCTTTTTCTCAGTGCTTCTGTCCATTTCATCTCCGATTTGATTTCTCGGTTTTCCCATGTGCGACGACACACGCGACACGAGTCAAGTGGGAGTCAGCGTTGAATCTTAAACCATCAATGGGAGGGAAGCGCCTACTTGTCGGTGGTTTTCGGTTCAGACGTGAAGTTGATGCCTCCAGCACGGTGCAAAAATTCAAGGGGGACTGTCCCGTCCTGATTGAGCATGTCCCCGGCTATCTCGAAATCGGCCTTGGCAGCCATCTGTACGCCCAGGGAATAGATGCATTTCTTGTCGCACTTGAACTTGCCCGCATCCTGGCTGATTGTGTGTTCGCATATCCACAAGTCCATCTTTGTGCCTTTCCTCGGCTTAAACACGGAGGGGTCGGTCTTATGCATGGGAACACGCGAATCCTCTTTCGAGATCGAGTGGTGCTGAATATGGATCCTGACAAGAAGCTTGTTAAGATTGCAGTATTTTTTCTTTTCCTCACGGATAGTTTCGTGCTGCAATTTCTTAACCTTCTTCAGTTTCCGGTCTCCCCCGAATAACTTCATGAAAAAATTCATGCTGCTTCCCTTTACCTATGATATCTCCGAAAAAGCCGGAGCTTTAAGTTTGTCATCTGCCCAAGTTACCACGTCAATCGCAAAATCCCAATGCTGAAACTCCAAACAAGTTCCAGATTCCAAAGAAGGTAAAGATTCACTGAACTATGTCCGTTCAGTGAATCTTTACATCTGAGGCAATTTCAAAAGCAACATTTCCCAGCATGCTCATTTGGAATTTCAGCTCAGACGACCGACCTGATCGCCTCAAGCACGGATTCTCCGTCCGCATCCTTCACCAGGGACACTTTCCCGATCCTGCTCGGCAGCACCAGACGGAGTTTCCCCTTCTCGGTCTTCTTGTCCTTGAACATCGCCCCATAAATTTGCGCAGGCTTTATCCCCCGGTCAAGAATAGTCGGCAAACCAAGCGCCTTGAGCAGATTAAGCTGGCGCTCCGCCATCGAAGGCGCAAATTTATGATTTAAAACTGCGAAATTCGCGGCAATGCACATTCCGATCGAGACTGCCTCGCCGTGGGCATATTTTCCGTAGCCTGTCACCGTTTCGACAGCGTGCCCGAAACTGTGCCCGTAATTCAGGATTGCACGCAAACCAGTCGTCTCACGTTCATCCTTGCATACAACTTCCGCCTTGAGTTCGCAGCACCTTGAGATAATCTTTCCGTATGTAACTGTTTCCAAATTCTTTATTTTACATAAATTTTTCTCGAGGAACGAGAAAAATTTATCATCCATAATCACGCCATACTTGACGACTTCCGCCAGTCCGCAGCGAATTTCGCGTTTCGGAAGAGTCTTTAAAACTGCGGGGTCGATAATCACAAGGCGCGGCTGCCAGAAAGCGCCGACAAGATTTTTCCCCTCAGGAAGATCAATCCCGGTTTTCCCGCCGACACTCGAATCCACCATGGCAAGAAGCGTTGTCGGCACCTGGATGAAATCAATGCCGCGCATGTAGGTCGCCGCGACAAATCCGGCGACATCGCCGACCACGCCTCCCCCGAGCGCAACAATCACCGATGAACGGTCAAGCCCCAGCTTGCAGGCTTTCCTGAGAAGCGATTCATAAGTCCCGATATTTTTGGAGCCTTCCCCCGCTTTGAAAACTGCGAGTTCCGCATCTGCCCCGGCAGCCCCGAGAATTTTCAAGAGACGTGCGCCTAAAAGACCTTTCACATTGCTGTCGGTCACAACCAGGCATTTCCTGCCTGAAACATACGGACGAAATACGGACGGATCAGGCTTTACTCCCGAAACAATTCCTTTGCCTATGACAATATCATAACAGCGTTCTTTAAGATCCACCTTGATTTTATGCATGGTCAAGCCTCATATTAAATAGGACATTTTGTAAAAAGATAAGTTATGGAACAAAACCGTGATTTCAACTGTCAAATGGGATAAAAGAAAGGCTAGTCTCAAATGAATTTCTTAAACCCGGACTATCTTTGGAATCTTTTATGGATTATTCCAGCATTCGTGTTTTTTTCCGCAATGGCATATCGCCGCAGAAAAAGACAGCTTGAACTGATACTTGGAACTCGGGGAGGGAATCCGGAATTCTCAACACTCTCGCCGGGAAAGAGGATGCTGAGGACAATTCTTCTCGGCACTTCCATCGTTTTCCTGGTATTGGCGACGGCACGCCCCTGCTGGGGCACGAAAATCCTCCCTTTTTCAGGAAAGGGCAGAGACCTCCTCGTCGTCCTTGATGTTTCAAAAAGCATGATGTCCCAAGATGTCCAGCCGTCCCGACTCGGACACGCCAAATGGTTTTTAAGGGAACTCATAAAGGAATGCCCGGGCGACAGATTCGGCATCGTCGCATTCGCCGGAACCGCATTCCTCCAATGCCCGATGACTGCCGACAAGACAACCCTTTTCCAGTCAATAGACGAGATGACCGTTGACAGCATTCCGCTGGGCGGGACAAACATCCAGAAGGCGATTGAGACTTCACTGCAGGCGTTCAAGGCGGCGGAGGGCGGGCACAGGGCGATCATACTGGTGACCGACGGTGATGAAGTCCAGGGTTCGAGTTCAGACGCGCTGGAAGATCTGAAAAAGATGAAGATCCCGATGTTCGTGGTCGGAATCGGCGACCCGGCTCAGCCCGGACTGATCATGCTCCCCGACAAGAACGGAAAAGATCCGCAGTTCCTCCGGGACGACAAGGGCGAACTTGTGAAAAGCCCGCTCAATGAAACCCAGTTGAAGAACATCGCCGGCGAGACCTCCGGCATCTATGTGCGTTCAACCGCAACCAGCACAGGACTGGCCGCCATCCAGAAAAGGGTCAAGGCGCTCGTCCCGGAAAAATACGATCAGGGAAACCAGACAAGGGCGATCGAACGTTTTCATATTCCCCTCTTCGCCACTGTGCTCCTCCTGCTCTCGTTTTTCGCGGTGAACGAAAGAAGGAAAACCCCTATTCTTATCCTGCTCCTCCTTTCTGCGAATCTCGCAGTCGGCGACGACGACATTGCAATTCCCCCCGATAAAAACAATCCGGTCAATGCAAAAACAATCCCGTTGGCGATGCCGGATAAAAACGACGGTCTCAATGTGAATCCGGAACAGCCGGCAAAAGGTTCAAACTATGAAATATACAATCAGGCGCTTGAGCTCCAAAAAGTAAAGAAGTCTGAAGACGCAACACGCCTATATGAAACGGCCATCGCCAAAGCCGGCTCCGATTCCGAGCTTATTTCCAAAGCATGCCAGAATCTAGGAGTGATCAAGCACGAGGCGGCAAGGACACTGATAAACAGCAAACCCGAAGACGCCCTTAAAATACTTGATTCCGCAGAGGATATGTACAGGGAGTCGATGCGGGCGGTTCCACGGACGAAGGAAGTCGCGCTGAACCAGCAGAAACTCATTCAGGACAGGGAGACCGCAAAGAAGGTGCTCGAACAGAAAAAGCAGATGGAGCAGAAGAAACAGGAGGCACAGCAGAAAACCAAGGACGCGCACGACTCGCAGAAGGACAAGAATCAGGAGTCAAAATCTAAACAGGATCAGAAGCAGAAAAACGACCAGAAGAAGAACGACCAGCAGAAACAGGACGGCAAAGGGCAAAAGCAGGACAAGAATCAGGAACAGCAGGATTCCCAAAAGAAGGATGATGCCCAAAAGAAGACCGACGAAGCCAAGAAAGCCGTAGAAGATTATAAGAAGGAAGCGCAGAAACAGGAGTCCAAAGAATCCGAGCAGTCCGCGTCCAAGGCCGAGAAGGAAATAGAAAAGGCGAAAGAAGAACAAAAGAAGGGAAATGGCGAAAAAGCCGAAGAAAACCTTAAAAATGCGATGAAGGAGCTTGGCGAATCCGAAAAAAATGATAAGAATAAGGGGGACGAGAAAAAAGAACAGGATAAACAAAAACAGGACAAAGGCGAAAAAAATCCTGAAAAACAAAATGGAAAACCGCAGAACGCCCAGCCGAAAGATGAAAAGGAAATAGATCCGGCACAGGCGGAATCCCTCCTCGACCTGATGGCGGACGACGAAAAGAAACTCAGGGACGAAATAAAGGATTATCAGAGGAAAGATTCCAACATGAGGAAAGTTGATAAGGATTACTGATAAATTTGCCAACGCCAATTTATAAAGTAGGGCGGTTTTTAAACCGCCGATTAATCGTCGGGTTAAAACCTGACATACTTGTAACTATGAAAAACACATCACAT
>CAMCYE010000032.1 GCA_945883805.1 Victivallis vadensis
TCGCAGTAGGCGTACAAATTCAAACCGCCGGATTCTTCTATGGGGTCGCGGTTTAGCCAGCGGCAGGTTGCGGGGTCATAGTAGCGGAACCCGAAGTAGTAGCACTGGGTCTCCTGGTCATAGTACTTGGACTGGAAGGCGAAAGAGAAGGAATCGGGTGAACAATTGCTGGCAACTGACGAACTGGTGATTTTTCCATAGGGGTCGTATGCGAATTTCGCAACTTGCGAACCATTTTTGTCTATGTATCCGTATATGGTTCCCTTGGCATCCATTAGCGGGAAGAACGGACGGCTCGGAGAGCCATCCCCACCTTTTTCAATCACACAAAGTAAACCGCCATTTCCGCCTAATCCTTGATAAGAGCCGTTGATGTCGAGGCCCCAGAGGTATTGGAGGTTGGTGGTTTCATTGGTTTGATGGTATACGATTGCTTCATTGGTGAGAAGGCCGAAGTCGGCGGGTTGGCCGTTAAGGAGAACCTGGTCGTAATAATAGAAGTGAGTAGTCGCCAGTTGCCAGTCGCTGGCTGAAGACTGACGACTGAAGACCTGTTTCCTGATCCTGCGGCCGGCGTGATCGTATGCGAATTCCACTTTGTGCCTCTGTGCCTCTGTGCCTATGCAACTTTCCACTGAAATTAGTCGATCTTCGGAGTTCCAGGAATAATTCCAGAGGGAACTAGAGATAAGTCTTCCGCCCAAGTCATACACGGGATTTTCAGAGGCTTTCGGAATCAGGACGCTGCCGTTGACAGTTGCGACGACATCTGTGCCGGGGACATTGCCGGACTGTCCGCCTCCGACTTCTGGAACTTCTTCCGGGGCGAAAAACACGCCGACTACATTCAGCGACTTGAAGATTGCACTGTCCAGATTGTTCGCATCAACAGTTACAGAGAAGGCATTGTCTTTCATTGCGGCTTTCGCATTGTTTACGGAAACAGTTACCGCAGCATTTTCCGGGACAGTGGCATCTGGCGTGACGGAGCCGGAGACTTCGAGACTGTTCCCTACGATGCGGGTGTCGATATTGTTGAATACGTTGGGGGCGAACTGGACTGATTTTGAGCCGTCCATCTTTTTTCTGCCGCCATAGAGGATATTACCGATTGAATCGGACAGATATGCGAATTCATCTCCTGCAAGTTTGACGTTACCCAAATATCTTGCCGCATTTTTAAGCTGTCCACGGTCATCGTAGGAGTATCTCCGTTCCGTTCCGCCCGCCCTTGCGATTTTTGTGATTTTACCCTTTTGATTGTACTCATAGGCGAAGGAATTATAAATTTGACCTGAGCCGGATTTATTTGTCACGGAGCTTATTCTGTCAGCATTTGTTTGCCAGTCTATGTCGCGGATTAAAGCCACGCTGCCGCCTTTTTTCATTGTAATTTTATCAATCAGATTTACTGATTGCGGGACGTATGAATATTCAGATTCGATATCATCCGATGTGATTTTTTTAAGTCTTCCTGATTCGTAGGTGTAATTTACCACGTTGTTGCCGGATGTCATCTGCGATCTTCGCAGATTCTGGTAGCCATATGAAATATTATTGTTACCTGTCAAATTCGAAGCGAATTTGACACTTAGGATTTGTGAATCTGGATTGTAGCTGAATTCATGTGTGCAAACACCGCCCGTCGAGATTGTTTCCGGCTGACCGAAGGAATCGTGTCCGCTAATGGTTACGCTGGGAGTTCCGTCGCTCCAAGTGTAGCCGGAATAGAAGAAGTTAGGGGCAGGGGTGTAGATGACATTCTTGACGGAGTCGGAACCGCTTATGTTTTTCTTGAAGGTTTTTATCCTGCCGTCAGCCGCATATTCGAATTCGTAGCATTTCTGTCCTGCGATCCATTTCTCCTTGAGGCGGGAGCTTGCCTCGTCATAAACAAGGGATGTGAGAGCTGGGCCCGCTTCCCCCTTGGTGTTTAACCCTGTCTGCCGGTTCAAGTCGTCGAAGATGTTTGAAGCGTCGAAAACACCTGATCCGATGATTTTTTCAAGCGAGCCCAAGCCGGTGTATTTCAAACCGAGTGATTTTGCCTCGCCGGTTGGAATAAAGGAGGAGGGGGCGTATTTGCCGGAGCTGTATTTGCAGGAAGATTTACTGCCGTCAGAAGAAGTTGCCGACGCTATTTGATCTGTTTTTGGGCGGTAGGTGAATGTATTTGCGTTGGGTTTGCGTGAATCCTGCGTGCTGATGGTCCGGCCAAGACCGTCATATTCACTTGTGATGGTTGCAAAGCCGTTGATGTTGCTGGAATTTGATTTTCTCGAAATCTCCTCGGTTGAGATATTTCCTTCGAAGTCGGTCGTCAGAGTGGTGTAATTCCCGGCGCCTTTCGGAGTTGTCACAACATGGGTCGTCCTGCCGTTCACTGTGTTCCACTGTTCCCAGCCGGTGACAGCGGACTCGTTGACGCTCACAATGTTTCCCGCTGAGTTATGAACTGTAGAAATATTCTGGAAAACATTCTTGCCGTTTTTCTGGGTGACGGTGTTTGTGAAGTCGGTAACGACCCCGTTTACCGTCTGCCGGGATATTTCATTTTTTGCATTGTAAACATCGGATGAGACACGCCCTTCTGAATCATAGGAACCGTTTAGCCGGCCTGCATTATCGTAAGTGTTCTGAGTCCAGTATCCGGTGGAGGTTTCAGTGCGGTGGGCCTGCCGGAGCATATTGTAATAAGTGATGGTCCAAGTTTCGCCACGAATCTCTTTCACCCAGCTTCCTTTCGCCGGATCAACCCCGTAATCGTAGGAGACTGGAACGGTGGCGGTGCCACTTATAGAACTCAGCGTACCATCCATATACTTGTTTGTTATTACGGTTTTGCCTTCGGGATTTGTGGATGTGACGCTTTTGCCGGTATAAGCATAATGCGTGGTTCCGACAGCGTCGGTGCTGGAAGTGATTCTGCCCTGGGCATCATAGGAGGAGATATTTGTGACTGTGCCGTTGATGGCGGTGGACGTGGTGTTCCCCAGGGAATCATAGGTGTAGTCGAGGGTTTGAGCGTCGGATTCCACTTTAACCGCTCTGCCCATTGCATCATAAGTATATTTTACCTCGTCTTCACGCAAGCCATTGATCTTCTTGACGACTGACGCCGGACCATAATACCCATAGTTTTTGAATTCTTCGGAACTTCCATCCAGATGGGTGATCTTAATAGGCCTGCCGAAACTGTCAATGTTTATCTTGGCGGGATTAGCACTTTCAACTGTATCCAGAGTTGTCCTAAGATCTAGATTGTCACCCTTCTTGACCTCTTTTCTGATGACGGTGTCGAATGGGCTTATGACTTGCTCTTCCCAGCGATCTGGAGCATACAATCTTACAGTTAAGCAACCACCGTCAAGGCAAGAATAGTAATAATAATTTCCAGTCGGAGTGTATATGCTTGGAGGGCCATAGGTGTTTCTGTCTGTTGTACAAGTGAGCGTTCTGCCGCTGTCAAGACTCCTTGTCTCGGTGGTTCTTTCCCCGTTAGTTCCGCTGTATGAGAACATGGAAAGGGCGGTTCTGGTTCCGGCAATTTTCTCCTCTGTTTTTGTAGGGCGCTCCAGAAGATGCTCGGTGTGAGTCTGGCCTTCGTAGCCGTATTCGATTGTTTTCTCCATTCCGGCAAAAGGTGATGTTACTTTGGTAAGCCATCCGGTGTTTGCATCATATTCATAAGTTTCTGAATAGCCGTCCGTGCGAGTTATCTTTGAAACCTTGCCCCATATTGGAGAACCATTGGAATAGCGCTCGGTTGAATCGATATACTCATGCGTAGTAGTTGCCGTGTTTTCATTGGCTTCAATTGTCGTGCTAGTCGGCAGGCCGTTTGTGTTCAAGACAGCAGTTGTTTTGACTGGTGCGCCGCCGTCAGGCGTGAAGATTATGCTATCCCCAGCCTTTTCAAGTGTATTCCCGGAACCAAAAGTTATCTTGTTATTCTCAATTGAAAATGATAATTCGGAGAATTCAGAATTTTCCAGTCCGACTATCTTTTTGTTTTCCTCGTCGTACGTAAGCTCGGAAGTGACTGTCTTCTTCTGGTTTGTCGAGGCATCTGTAAGTTTGGAATTGTATTTGACTCTGGCTATGTGTCCGTTGTCCCATTCAATGACGGCATCGTATTTTGGAGAGGAAACTGTGCTGTTTGTAAAATCAACAGTCACAGTCGTGCCTACTGCGCTGGTGTAATAGTAAAAGTTATAAGAGATTGAAGTCTGTCTCCCGTCAATATGGCTGACCTTGTCTATAAACCCTGAATTTGAATCGTTGAAGTGATGGATTATTCCCGAGTCGAAATATAAGTCGAAGTCAAGGTCTCCATCATCTTCGGGAGTGAGATCCCGGAGAACATAAGTCCTCTTTTCATTTACTCCTATGGGATAGCCGATGGGGACGAATGCATTGTCATTGCTGTTCCAGGCGAATTCAAATGTGACTTTGTTTCCTCTCGGACGGATGACATCTATGCGTTTCACATGCTCGTCGTCTTTTACGAAGAGCGTATTTAGTCCCGCACGTGAATTCAGGCTGTATGTCTGAAGCATTCCATCCTCCGCGATATTTGCCTGCGTCCAGAAATTGTAGTCGTATATGTATTCTGTATGGTTGAACCCCCCCTGCATAAAATAGGCATGGACAGGAAGCTGATCCAACTGGGTTACGGCAAGGGGGATGAATATCTGTGGTTCGGGGTGCTGTGCGTCGAATACGGCTGTCCCCATGTCTGCGCCGAAGCCGTCTATGTCGGTTCCGACATCAACCAGATCATCCCGGTTCGTATCCTCTATATTTGAAGTTTCTGTTGCCGGTGGTTCCGTCAAGGGATGGAATCCGTTCGGGCCGCCGAATTTTTTAATTATATATGTATAAGGAGTATTGACGAAGGTCCAGACATCTCCCCTTGCGTATGTCTCTCCATCGGCTGGGTATGGGGGGGTAATAATTGCAGATTCAATATCTGCCGGTTCTGGCACATTAATCGTATAATTAAAAGCATCAGAATTATAATTCTTATATAAATTAAACGTATTAGGAACTTCTGAATCATTTAAAGGTAAAAAGTGCCAAATACCTGTCCAAGTGCCAAAAGGGTATACAGGATACAAGTAAATAGTGCAATTGAACTTAACCGGAGAATTGGTTTCATAAATCAAATATGTGGTGTTTATGAATTTCTTCCCTTCATCATATCCTGCTTTTTCATTCACTATGCCAGGCGAAAGGTGTTCTTTAGATACATATGGAAGATCTAGCCAATGGTTCACTGCTTCGGTCCAATCTGAACCAATGGTCTCCTTTGACATACAGGTAGAATTAGAGTCAGTGCTAGGGTCACAGTCAGAACCGTATATCTGATCTTGAGTCCACTTCAGCATATTCAAAATATTGTATTGCTGGGAATACCACGAGCAAAGAACTTTAATGTTTGTTGGGAGTATACGGATAGCAGGGGGACCGGGCTTCCCTATGGCGGTCAAAATGTTCTCCTCTGTCCAATTCGGGATTGCGGTAGTTCGCCCTGTCCAGTCTCCATCACTATCGGTATGATTAACAAACTGCGGGATCAGAGAAGTAAGCGTTTGATGAAACGTATTCATATCACTGATGATTCCCGGCGAATCATCTACCCATAGAGCTTCACCGTCATCCCAGTTGCCGTTGTTGTTGGCATCATAATAATACAGACCGTTCCTCCTGCCCCATTCACCGGTATTTGCAGAACTTGGGGAGCCATCTATCTCTATGTCAATTCCAAAATCGAATTCCTGGTTGCCATTAACATCTTTCCATATGTATTCACCTTCATCCCATAGCCCGGTTCCATTGGCATCTCTAAAATAAATATTGTAATCTTTTTTCCCTTTGCTTAAGATGCATTTATCTTTCCATCCTTCTGAACCCTCTTTTATTATTGTATCTACAGGATCGTACCATCCGCAGACTGACGGCGTGTCCATGTTTATGTATCTCCTTTGTTCATAGGACCAATATTCACCTATGACTGCACACCGTTCGCGTATGGCCGGAGTCAGGACATTATAGAAATAATCCCTGTATTCCTGCGGGATGTACTGGTACTGGACTTGAGCGGTATTGGCGGAGGAGGAGAAAGAGAAGAAGGCGCATAGGCACAAAGGTACAAAGGTACAGAGAAAGTTCCAGGGCTTGGAATAAGAAAATTTTTCCGGAACGGGAAAATTAAGCGGGAGGAATGCAATCAATTTATTTTTCATATTTTAAAATCCTTTCTATAAATAAACTGTATTTAAATCCCCCAGGCAAGATGCCTGTGCTACTCTGCGATTACTGCGGTATCGTGTCGAATCCAATCTTCTTGCTTAGGGGGGCGGCTTTTCCCTTTGATTCTTTCAGAAGTTTTCTAAGCGTCTCCATTATGGCTATGGTGTTTCCGTCGTGCATATCCAGGCGGTCTTCAAGTTCTTTCAGCTTTGTCGCAAACTTGGCGTTCGTCTCAAGCATGTCCCTCATCTTGACGAAGGCTCGCATGATTTGTATGTTGATGGTAATCGCCCTCTTGCTCCTCAGGACGCTTGAAAGCATTGCCACTCCTTCCTGTGTGAAAACATACGGAAGATAGCCGCCCAGGCTGACCTTTGAAGGTATCACACTTTGTGATACCAGCTGTTCAGCCTCAGAACTCTTAAGCTGGAACATGAAATCATCGGGAAATCTGTCCACGTTCCTTTTCACCTGCTGTCTAAGCGCAATAGGTTTTACGTCATATAGTTCAGCAAGATCTTTGTCCAGTATCACCTTGTGTTCCCTGATGAAAAGTATTCTGCTTTCAATCCTTTCAATCGGTATCAGCGAATTATTATTTTTCATATTTTAAATTCCCTATTTACAGGAGAGACGCCTGTTCTATTCCACTTCGCTTTAAATTCAACCCAAAGCGAAGCAGGGGCTTCGCACTCCAAAGATTCGCTCCGCCCATCGATAAATCTCCAATACTGAAAACAAACACAGCCACAGGCAAGATGCCTGTGCTACATTCTTAGAAACTGACTTCCAGTTTCAGTCTGTTTGTCCGATCCGCCTTTGCGCCGGCATTCGGATGGCGGCCCTGTTTGTATTCTATGATGTTGGTGACTCCGTCGATGTCCGGATCACCATTTGGCCCCTGATTGAGGTTGCCGAAATATTTCATCTCCCAGCAGTCGGGCAATCCATCATTGTCCATGTCCTCGGCAATTTCATCTATGTACAAAATGAATGATTCGTTTGTTCCGATTCCTGCCCCTCTCTGGGGAGTTAATCCGAATAGCGCAAATTTTTCGGGTGCGCCAGTGGGTTCGCCATTGATGATGGCGACAGGAACTGTTTTGGTCGTTTCCCCAACCCCAAATACGACAGTCTGAGGAGATGTGAAAGTGAAGTCAGCGCCATTTACTGCTGTCGAATCCATGAGAAGGACCTGGGCCTTGACCGGAAAGTTCTGCGGAGCGTGGTCGAGCGTGATTCCGATGTTGACAGTTCCTGCCGATTTATTGACTCTGGTAAAGGATGATGTGAAGAAGACCTTGGATGCCGAACTTTGCGGATCCATGCCGTTAAGGAATTCCTGGAGATTTGAAATCCAGTCATGATCAAAATCCCCATTGGCATCCTGATTCAGATCCCCGAAGTTCCTTATCTCCCAGTCGTCATCCATCCCGTCGAAATCAGTGTCAACGAAATTGTCGAAGTTGAGTTCGACATAATTCCAAGTGGAAGCGGCAATGTCGGAATGTGTGACAGTGCCAGTCGGAGATTCGCCAAGCCGGACTGTATAACTTCCGTTCTGCTGGTAGCAGAAGCTGATGCATATGCCATTGTACCATATTGCTGAAGGTATATTTCCTTCACCGAGTCCGGAAGGCAGGTAGATATAAAATCCGAGTTTTGAATCCTTGTCCGCCGTGCTTGTGGGATGATAAATCCCTTGGACATTTCCGGCGGAGCCTTCAAGCTTCAGGGACTTGCTTCCGGCGAAGACCGGATTGTCGACAACTGAAATTGCATCTGAATTTTCAAAGCCGAATATCCAGTTTGAAATTGCGCCGGACTCAAAGCCGTCTGAAATGGTGCTTGCCTGAGTTTCGTCGAGATAAATTGTCAAATAAATATCATCCAAGTAACTGACCGCACCTGCAATCCCTCCGTAAAGGGAAATGTCTGATTTCCATCCGCCTGTGAATTTTGGAGAGACTGTGAGCCATTCGGAAGGAACATCATTTACTTTCAGCATAGCCCGGTAATTGTTGCTGAATACGGCGGTGATTGCGGACGGTTTCTCGATTGTCAACTCGAGAGGGTTGAGATGGATTTTCTCTTCGGGGACATCTCCTTCCCAATGATCGAAAAGGAAATTCATATCAGGAGTCGCGGTAGCGGTCAAGACATCTCCGATTCTTTTTGGAATTCTGCCAGATGGTGAAACTGAGCCGTTGTTATCCGCGTTGACCGATATGACAATATCCTTATCTTTTTCCATCAGGTAGAGCGTTGAAGTTTTGTACATGCGGCTTTTGAGGGTGAATGCCGTAGTTTTGGAATCGGAGTCATTGTCATTTGGGCATGAGAATTGGATTGTCTGAGGCTGAGCCCAGTTCTCCGGGGTAAAAGTGAGCCGCGACGGGGAAGTCAGGGTTATGCCGTCGTATCCTGAATCATGGGATATTGTGACAGTCACATCGCTGGCAGGGGGGTCTAGGAGGGCGGCAGAACAGGAAGCTGTTTCGCCTTCGTTGATCGGTAATGGATTTTCTGAAATGACAAAATGATAAATGCCGAAATTGGCTGTTATTTCCATGTTAGATTCCACATTTGAAACTGTCATGGGATTATCCGTTGTTGTTACAAAAAGGCCTGTTCCGGTCCAGTTGACAAAATGATAGTCGGTGTCGGGAACGGCTGTAACAGGAGTGCCTGATTCTCCGGAAAAGATTTTCTGGGTGGTCGCACCGTTTATGGAACCGTTCTCCATGACAATGAAGTTAACGGTGCATATGTAATTCGAGTTGCTTGCGAAATTCGCAGTGATATCCATGTGAGACGTCACATTTGAAACTGTCAGGGGATTCGATGTTGTTGAAAATCCATCTGTCCCTGTCCAATTGACAAAATGGTAGCCAGTGGCGGGGATGGCGGTGACAGATGTCCCGGAGCAACCGGGGTAGATTGCCTGAGAAAGCGTTCCGGTTAGCGAGCCGTTGTCTCCGGCAATGAAGTTGACTGTATGTTTTGAAATAGAATTGCTTGCGAAGTTCGCAGTGATGGTCATTTCTGATGTCACGTTTGAAACCGTGATGGGATTATCCGTCGTTGCTGCAAAGCCGCCCGTCCCTGTCCAATTGACAAAATGATAGTCTGTGTCAGGAATGCCTGTAACGGATGTACCGGATTCGCCAGCGTAAATTGATTGTGACTCTGTTCCTTTTATGGAACCATTCTCTCCGGCGATGAAGTTGACAGTGAATTTGGGATTTGCATTACTTGCGAAGTTCGCAGAAAGAGTCATGTCGTCCGTGACGTTTGTAACGGTCAAAGCCGCATCAGCGCTATACGGAACTTCCCCCTTGGTCCAGCTCGCAAAGTGATATTCCGTGGATGGAACTGCGGTAACAAGGCTGCAAGTATCCCCATAATTTACTGTTTGCGTATGTGATCCGGAAATTGAGCCGTTAGCACCGTCAAGGAATGTCACGGTAAACTTATTCTTCAGGAACAGGCTGTGGCTATAACCAGCCGAAATTGCGGTTACACCTGATGAGATGATTTTCACAGGGGTGCTTCTGGAATCAGTGGTTCCATCTCCCAGTTCACCTTCATAATTGTATCCCGTAGTCCAAAGCGAGCCATCATTTTTCAGGAACAGGCTGTGGCAACCTCCGGATAAAATAACAGTTACATCAGAGATATTGATTAGTGTGGGCATACTCTTTGATGTGGTAGTCCCATCCCCCAGTTCGCCGTTGTCGTTGTATCCCATCCCCCAAACTGAACCATTATCCTTCATGAAAAGGGTGTGACAACCGCCGGCTGAAATGGCGGTTACGCCGGATGGCAGAATTTGCACGGGAGAGCTTTGCGAAACGGTAGTCCCGTCTCCCAACTGCCCGTAATCATTGCATCCCATAGCCCAAAGCGAACCGTCATCCTTCAGAAACAAACTGTGAGAATCTCCTGCTGAAATGGCAGTAACGCCGGATGGCAGAATTTGCACGGGAGAGCTTTGTGAAACTGTAGTCCTATCTCCCAACTGTCCATTATAATTGTACCCCATAGCCCAAAGAGATCCATCGTCCTTCAGAAATAGACTGTGATAACTTCCGGCTGCAATGGCAGTAACGCCGGATGGCAGAATTTGTACGGGAGAGCTTTGTGAAACGGTAGTCCCATCACCCAACTGCCCGTAATCATTGTATCCCATACCCCAAAGTGAACCGTCGTCTTTAAGGAATAGGCTATGATAACCTCCAGCCGCAATTGCAGTCACACCGGATGGTACGATTTGTACTGGAGATAGTTGTAAATCAGTTATCCCATCGCCCATCTGCCCGTAACTGTTTTGCCCGGTGGCCCAAAGAGATTCGTTGTCCATCAGGAACAGACTGTGATAACCTCCGGCTGAAATGGAGATAACGCCGGATGGAACGATTTTTACAGGAGATATTTTTGAGGTAATAGTGCCATCACCTAATTCCCCGTCATCATTGTATCCCGTGCCAAACAAAGCGCCAGCTAGAGTCTGCTGCGTGTTAATTGCGAAGTTAGCAGTGATTGTTATGTCCGAGGTGACATTTGAAACTGTCAGGGAGTTGCTTGTGCTTGTTATATCGCCTGTCCAGTTTACGAAATGGTATCCTATGTCCGGGACTGCGGTGACTGTTTCGCAGGAGTCGCCATGGTTGATCGTTTGAACTTTTGTTCCTGAGATTGTTCCGTTGGAACCAGCGATGAAGGTTATGGTGTGGGTGATTCTGGAATATTGTGCGGTGACAGTTGTGTCGGCTGTTATGTTGTTGAATGGCTTGTCCCAGCCGATGAAAGTCCAGCCTGCGTTTGCTGTAATTGCCGGGGTGGTTGCTCCGGTTCCGTGATTGATCGTCTGGCAGAGTTCCCCTCCGCCTGTTCTCGCGCCATAGCCCGCAGGATCGAATGTGACAGTATGTGTGTCGAGTGCGAAATTCGCAATTATGGTGTGTGCGGCTTTTACGTTGGTGAACTGGTAGTTTGTGACTGCCCCTGCGGACACGCCGTCGACGAGTACATCTGAAACTCGGTAGTTGGTGTTTGGAGTGACGGAGAAGGATTGGTCTGCGCCGTATTTCATTTTCACTGCGCCGACCGGTGAAATTGAGCCGTTTGCTCCGGAGGAGGCGGTTATTGTGTTGACGCCGTCGGAGTCGGGATCGTTGGTGTTTATCATATCCAGGAGATACTGTGGAGAGTGGAAAAAGGCCGATGCCGGGACAATCTGTTTTGGCAGTCCGGGCCCTTCATAGCTGAGGATAAGGCCGTTATATGAAGTTGTCTGGTAGTAATCAACTCTGATTTCGTGTTTGCCTGCTTTGAGGCTTGCGAAGCCGTACGTTTCGCGCATTGCGTGAAGTCCGTCATTGTCAACTGTTTTTTTGCTGTCAATATAGAGGTTGGCGCCGTCATCACATTTGAGATAGAATTTGTAAAGCCCGTTTGATGGGATTTCTATGAAACCGTTGAATTGTGCGGCGACGTTGGTTGCGGTTCCGCTTGTTGCGAATTTCGCAGTTGTCTTTATGAAATTTATCTGGTTTGCGGAAGTCGTGCCGTAGTGAGGAAGACGGTCGAAGTCAGGTACGGCAGTCCATCTTCTTTTGTTTTTCGCGCAATAGGTGAGTGCAATTCCGGAAGACGTGGCATCAGGAATTGAAATGGAGAGGGGGTGGTTGGAGGGATCGGACGGATCGGTAAAATACAGGTTGAGTTCTTTCCTGTCTGAAAATCCGTCAGCGTCGCTGTCCTCTGTTCCGGTGTGGGAGAGATTTCCGGACTTGAAAAATTCCCACTGGTCAGGGAGTCCGTCGCCATCGCTGTCCGTGCTGAAGTAGTTTTCAGGCGGAATGATTGTGATGGTCTTTCTCGGGTATGACCATTTTAGCTGGAGTCCGCCGGAATCAGTCGCCTCGAAATATTCTATTTTTATGTCGTGGAGTCCTGTAGTCAGTGTTACGGCTGGCGAAGCTGTTTGCGCGAATGTCCGGAGTTTTGGCGAATAAATCAGGCGTTTCCCGTCAATATGCAGCGCCGCGCCTTCACCGCTGGAAAGATAGAATCTATATTCGCCTCTAACTGGACAGTTGATTTGTCCGGTTATTACAGCTCCGACATTGTCGTTGCGTTCAGAAGTCATTACGTGTCCGTAGTTGTCGGAATAGTCGATGTTTGGAATCATGCTGACCTTATATGGAGAGAGTGTGGAAAAATCCGGCAGGGTCGTCCAGCTGCCTGCATAGTATTTCACCATGAGTCCGGGCTGGTTGAACATTGCGGTTGCCGTTGGTCCGGGATTGTAACCGGGTTTGAACAGTTTTGCTTTGACGGTACGGTTGGTGTCAATGGTGAAAGGGGCGATATAAAGTGTCGATGTTTCAGCAGGTTCGCTATTATCGGTAGTATACCTGATCTGCGAGTCGGGAACCGATGCGGACAACGTGACCAGCATGTTCATTTGGAAATATCCGCCGTTCGGGGATATGGAAGGGGCTTCGGCGATTGTTTTCGTGATGGATAAGCTGTCGAACGTTGCGGCGGAGGCGGACGTGTTGTTCATGCCGGTTGCTGCAAATCCTATTTTTACCGCATTTCCCATGGGGATTGTGCGGTTTATGCACATGGCGGTCCACGTTGTTCCGTTTGCCGACTTATATGAACTGTATACATTTCCTTTTTTTACAAGTTTGAGCCAGTACGGATATGCTGTGGCGGAGGCGTATGCCACGCTTCTGGTGCTTGCTTTGGCAATGGCTGTCCTTTCCTGATAATAGCATTTCTCCGTACCGGCGGTTCCCGGGGTTATGAAAGCGAATGCATTCCTTGAATTGGCATTCAGGTTTTCACGTATCATGATTCCCGCTTTTGCAAGGGGATTGGAGTTCTGCTGGCTGGTAACCCGCGCGGTCACGGTGCAGTCACCGTATAAATCCTGATAGAGATAGTTGAACTTGTCCGAAGTGCCATAGATGTCTGCACCTGCACCTTTGACAGTATATGTTCCGTTGAAATATTTTGCGGAACCCGCAGTGCCGGGAGAACCGATATCGGCATCAATCCAGCCGGGAGGCATAATTGCAGGATTGCTTGCCGCATTGTTCGGATCGGTATGATATGCGTCAATCTCCTGGGAGTCGGGATATCCGTCGGAATCAGTGTCGGTCATATTCGGATTTGTGAGATATATGTTTATTTCATCGCCGTCTGAAATCCCGTCGCCGTCAGTGTCCGGGTTATCCGGCATGGTGGCGTAGACGAACTTTTCCCTCCCGTTTGATATTCCGTCGCTGTCCGAGTCAATGTCCTGGCGGGAGACGATGAATATTCTCATGAAGGTGCTGTTGATTTTGTTCCTGTTTACACACGGGGGTTCAGGTTTGACTCTTCCCGAATCGGTCCAGGAAACATGAGTATTTCCGGAAGTGGAAATATTTTGGTCTGCCACAAGCCACCCATTTTCAGTTACAAGGGAATCATCCGCGCAGAGATCCTTGAAGAATATTTCAAGAGTCTCTCCGGACGCACCTGTACAGTCGATATCCAGCGTGACTTCGTCGTGTGTCATGTTGAACACCATGTCAGCTATGGTGGGAGCTGTCGTGCCGTCACTGAAAGGATTCCGGTAAGGTCGGAGCTCTCTCCACTGGAATGGAGACAGTCCGTGTCTTTCGTACCAGTATCCGGTGCCAATTTTAAATTCAAGTGTACTTATCGTATCGGATTCGCTGAGCCATTTTCCGGTGTCAGGATCGGAGGGTTTGTCCATCAGCCAGTGCTCGGTGTCCGGGGAGTGGGTAATTACAAGATCTGGACTGTCGTTCTGGTTTATTCCGCCTCTTGCACCGGCGTTTTTCATGCCGCCACTGTTGAGTGAAATTTTTGAAGGGAATGGATAGGAAAAGAGATTCAAATCAGGCTGAATGGTCAGGATTCGCGAATCATCCATAGGAACTCTTCCTGAAAGCATGAGAGTCTGGGGCATCAATTGATTGTTTGTAATGAAAAAACCGATGCCCGGGGTAATTACGATGTCTGAGGGCTCCCAGTTGACATTGTCCTTGAACCATTTTCCGTCTCTGTCATGGTCTCCGGTGCTGTCTGCTAGAAACGCTGATTTGAAGTCTTGGCTGGATGCGTCCCATATTTTTAACTGATCCGCGTTTGCCGGAATGGCGGCGCCTGTGAGCTGTCCGGAAAGAAGGAAGTTCAAGTTTGAGTCGAATGGGTCGAACGGGGTTGACGAGAGCCTTTCCTCGCCGGCCGGTATTCCTATTTTTATGAGTCCGGCGGGTTTGCTGTAATCTGCTGACCGGGAGTAAATGGTGATTGGCAGGAGTAATATCAATAGTGAAATTGTAAGTGTGCGTTGCCTTGTTTGCATAGTTTACCCCATGTTATACTTCTTGTATACCATATAAAACAAAAGATTATATTTTAAGTATGAAATAAAAAAATGCAAGTGCTAAATATGTGAAAATTATATAAAATTAGCTGTATAGTGTTGAAAACAAGGAGTGTATGCGATATGATTTAGAGGTATTATATATGGATTCGTCATGCTTGGAGTATGATTCAAGTGCATTTATTCTCTTGCCTGGTAAATGTATTTCGGGCATATATGTTTTCAAGTTACTACATAATAACAGTTATTAATTATATGATATGCTGGTTGTATCAAGTAAAAATATAAGAGATGAATCAATGCGGGGCAACCGTTTCACTCTGGTTGAAATGTTGGTCGTGATCGCCGTTATCGCATTGCTCCTGGCGATGTTCCTGCCTGTGATTGCCAAGGCGAAAGAGAAGGCCATGGAAGCTGTCTGTAAAAATAATCTGAGGCAGATCGGGTCGGCGGTGGCTTGCTATCCCGATGAAAACAGCGGGTATGCTATTCCATGCATATTTGAAGTGCGGGTTGGAGGTGAAGACAAGTCTTACAGCTGGGTTGACTATCTCCACAACAATGCGGCGATTGTCGACGGTAGCGCAAAATGTCCTTCCATGGATGAGGGGGAATGCTTTGATCCCTGGGGGGGGAATGATATTTTTCCGAACCCGGTAAAGATCGGCTCATATGCGATGAACGTCATTGAACAGGATTCCTGGGGAGGTGCTGACATCGGGTCGGATCCGGGCAAATCGTCGGGATGGGGATTCAATTCAACTAACCCTGTAAATCTGAAAAGGGCTGGAGACTTGAGCGATAAGATATTTATTGTCGATGCTTTAAGGAACAGGCCGGAATTTACCTTTACCAGCAAGGATGCCACGATGATTGTTCATTATTTTGAAACCGACCACGGCATGCTTCCGATAGGAATCGGAGTGGAGCGCAGGGATGTCGGGAACCATCATTCCCGAGGCTTCAACTCGCTTTTCGGAGACGGCCATGTTGAAAACATCAGGTATTCCCAGCCGAAGCAGTGGGTGGTTGTTGTGGAATAGTTTTAGAATATCCAATATTCAAGTAAAATAGGAACATCCAAACATTTTCCCCTTGCGGTTATTTCTCGCTTTTTACTGCAAGTTTCCTCTGGTTTTCCAGAAATGTGTCTTGAGCTGTTTTTACCGCATCCGCCTTTTTCTTCAGAGAATCAGGGGTCTCCTTATTCTTCCTGTCGAAATCTTTTTCGAGCTTTTTTAGGTCGGTCCTTGCGTCTGTCAGATCGTTTCTTTTCTTTCCCAGATCAAGATTCAGCTGTGTTGAATGACTGGATTTCGCATCTTGTTTTTGGGCTAAGACGGGGCTGCTCTTGAGATCTTTTAATCTTTTTTCGAGATCCTTGAAATCGCTTTCCAGTGAATCGACTTTCTTTTTGGCATCATCTGTCTTTTGTTTGAGAATGTTCAGTTCCGCAACAGCAGATTCGTAGGGTTTGACAAATATGGAAGCTTCTGCAAGCCCAGGCGTCGCCTTGTTGCAGAAGAATCCATTTACCTTCATTATGCCATCGAGGACAGGAACAAGTGAGCCCTCTGGCAGATATGTAAATCCGCCGTCAATCTTGACAAATGTAGTGCTTTTGTCAACAGTGAAAAACGGTTTCGCCTCGGTGTCGAACCTCTTTGTCAGAACTTGCATGTCAACAGGCAGCGTGTTCTTATTGTCATCTGCGGCAAATGAGACCAACGGGGAGAAAAACAGGAACATGATTGTCGGCAGAACAGAACATTTCATTTTAATATTTCCTTATTGTATGGGAGCTGAGGATAATGTTTTATCGTATCAGAAAATGCACCTTTCTTACACTGAAGCCCTCCGCTTCCGGATTACGTTGCTTCAGATTGAAATTTCATTACGGCGAGACGTGTCTTGGTCTCTTTCCGGAAAGCTCCGGAGAAGATTTCCCGCTTGACATCGCCACTGTCAATGGCAGCTTTCACCTTGTCCCTGTCCGGAGTTCCCACCTTGTCCAGAACCGGAGATAAGATTTCTTCAAGTTCGGAAAGGTGTTGGCGGATTTTGCGCAGATCCGGCTTAAGCAGGCATTTGTATTTCCCTCCGAGTCTGGCTCGAAGCAGGGTTTCGTCGTATTCTATTTCGGTATCACGGGCAAATCTGACTTTCAGTTCCGTTCCATCCACTACTGGGAACCAGTAGCCATCAGGGGATTTTGAAAGATGTTCGGTCAAGACTTTCTGCAACTGCGCTTTTTCTTCCTGCAGCTCGCAATCCTGACGTTGAATTTTCAAATAGCTTCTGAGTGTGGCTTCGATGTCAGGGGGCAGCGTTGCTTCAATTCTGGTGAAGTTCTTTTTAGGAGAAATATTGTTTTCGTTCATAATGGCATCCTGTGTTAATCTTTCCTGGGGCAAATTCCCCGATCATTGGGCTGACTTTGGTTTTTATTTTCCATAGGTTCCCTTTATTTTCAAGATGATTAAACTATAGTTTTCAGTTCAAATAAATTCAAAGAGGAATTTATTTGAATGAAAAACTATCAGGAAATGAAATTGTTAACGGGGAAAAACCTAATGAAAGACACATGTTTAATCTGGATATTTGCCGGTGAGGCTTCGGGCGACATTTACGGGGCGAGGCTTGCGGCCGAACTGAGGAAAATGCTTCCGCAGGAAAAACTCCGCATTGCCGGTATGGGCGGGCATTTGATGCGCGATGCCGGTGTTGAAATAATGGTTGATTCCACGGAACTTGGAGTCGTGGGGCTGATAGAGGTGTTTGAAAACATCGGAACGTTTGTCCGAATATTCCAGAATCTTAAAAACCGAGCGATAAAGGAGCGTCCAGACGCTGTGATCCTCATAGATTATCCGGGCTTCAATCTGCGTTTTGCAAAACAGATGTATGATAATAAAATACCTGTGATCTGGTATATCAGCCCGCAGGTCTGGGCCTGGGGCAAGGCCAGAATTCCGAAACTTGCCAAATACTGCGCCAAAATGCTTGTGATTTTCCCGTTTGAAACTGAAACCTACAGACATACTTCCCTTGACACTGAATTTGTCGGACACCCGCTTGTGACTATAGTCCATACTAGAAAGAGTCCTGAAATTTCCAGGGATCCGAACCTTATACTTCTTTTGCCCGGTAGCAGGTTCAATGAGATAAACCGCCTTTTTGTTCCGATGCTGGAGACGGCTGTCGCGCTTCACAAGAAGCATCCGGATTTGAGATTTGCGGTTGCCGCGCCGAGGCAGGCCATCTATGAAAGGGTAGGGGAAATCCACAGGAAATTCTGCGAAGTTCGCAAAGCTGAAGAACTTCCGGAAGTCGAGATTTTCTGCGGTGAGACATCTCGGTTCCTGCAGGAGGCCTCGACTGGGCTTGCCGCTTCGGGGACGATAACCGTGGAATCCGCAATTGCCGGGCTTCCCCTCGTGGTTGTCTACAGATTGAACACGATAACATACTGGATCGGGAGGATGCTTGTTAAAATCCCTTTCTTTACGATGGTCAATCTTATAGCCAGGAAAAGAATCTTCGAGGAATTTCTTCAGGGGGATGTCAATGCTGTGACGCTTTCAGCTGCCGTTGAAAGAATTCTGCCCGGGGGGGCCAGACGTGGCGAAGTTGAGAAAGACATGGAGTTTGTCGTGAGTTCACTGTCGCCGGGAAGCGAAGATGCCAGCAGGAAAGCTGCAGAGGCGGTCATGCAAAAGGTGAAATCATTTTCATCGTCTCAGGGATAAGTCCGATCAGGTCGTCGGCGGTAAGGCCCCGTATCCCGAATTTTCCGTTTTCACCGGCAAGTCCGTGAATGAAAACTGCGCAGACCGATGCGTCAAACGGGGCCAGCCCCTGCGCCATGAAAGAACCGATCATTCCCGAAAGCACATCGCCTGTGCCTGCTGTGGCGAGGGCAGGGGAGCCGCTGCTGTTTACAGACAATGGCTTTCCTGCTGTCGCAATTACCGTCCTGTTTCCCTTTAAGACGATTACGGAATTGGTTTTTTCCGCGAGTCCCATAGCCTGTACAGACCGCTCAGCTTCCATGAGGTGATCAAGGGCAAACCCTTTGAGAAGTCTTGTCATTTCTCCTGGATGCGGGGTGAGCACGGAGGGTGATTTCCTTTTGAGGAGAATATCCGGGAAGCTGGAAATTATATTGAGCGCGTCGGCGTCAAATACCGTTGGTTTGTCAAAATCGCATAAGGCGGTCATCATTTTTGCTGTGGAGGGGGCATCTCCCATTCCGGGACCGATTACAACCGAATCTGATTTTTCGATGAGCTTCATGAGTTCCGGGGTCGAAGAAGCTGCAAAACAGCCCGTGCCTTCGTCGGGGATTTTTCTTGCGATCAACGACAGCATTCTCTGGGCTGACTGGATATTCTCCGGGATGGCGACGGTGATAATTCCGGCTCCGGAGCGGAGGGCGGCCTCAGCGGAAAGAAATGGCGCTCCGTTATATTTCCGGCTTCCTCCAGCTACGAGGACATGTCCGTTTGCGCCTTTGTGTGAGTCCATGTTCAGCCTGCCGAGGAATTTTCGCACATCCGAATCAAAAATCATTTCCATTCCTGATCCGATTTTATCAATAAGAATGGAGGGGATGCCGATGTCAACACATCGGATTCTTCCACACAGGGAGGGGCCATTGCCGGTAATCATTCCTTTTTTAGGGAGGCCGATTGTTATTGTGAGATCGGCCCTGATGGCAATTCCGGCGACGGATCCGTCGTCGCCGTTGAGTCCGGACGGGATATCCAGGGAGATGACGGGCAGGTTCCTGGAATTTACAATTTCTATCCAAGTTTCGTATGGCGGGCGCAATATTCCGCTTATTCCGGTTCCGAGGAGGCCGTCAATAATCATGTCGCCGGGTTGAAAATCCCCGGCCTTCAAATCTTTGCGGAATTCGCAGGAAACAGTATCCGGCAGTTTTTCGGCATTGAGTTTTGCATCGCCGGCAAGTTCATCCATGAGGCATGTGGAAAGCACTTTTACCGGAATCGGGCTTTTCTGCGAGAGGAATCTTGCGACGACATAGGCGTCTCCGCCATTATTTCCTTTTCCTGCAAGGACAAGGAATCTTTTCACATGCGAGGGATTAAGGGAAGATATGAATTCCAGGATGTGCTTGCCTGCGCCGGTGCCCGCCCTTTCCATGAGGGTGTCCCCCGTAACACCGGATTTCATGGTGAGCTTGTCAAGCTCGCGCATCTGCAGGGGGGAAACTATTTTCATTTATTTTTCCAATATCACGGTTGAACACGCGTAATGCTTTTCATGGCTTATTGAAACATGGATTTTTCCGGCATTTTTTGATTTTGCAGTTTTTGAAGCAAAACCGGAGAGACGCACTTTTGGTGCGCCCTTTGAATCATTCGTAGTACTGATGTCCCTCCATTTGCAGTCGGTCCCTATGCCGCATCCCAGCGCTTTTGACAGGGCTTCCTTTACGGCCCATCTTCCGGCAAGGTATTCGGCCAGATTCTTTTTGTTTCTGGATTCCTGCAGTTCTTTTTTCGTGTAGACCCTTGCAAGAAAATCGTCGGAATTTTTCCTGAGGAGTTTTCTTATCCTTGAAATTTCAACAATATCTGTGCCCATTCCTAAAATCATATTGTATAAATTTAATCCGGGTTATAAATTATTTTCGTTTAAATAAATTTTCTCACTGGCTGAGAATATAGAACACCGCCAACTTATAAGCAAATTCTTAAGCGAGGATATTTGGGTGCCTAAAATAGATGACAGGATAGTGATTACCGGTGTGGGCCTGACGGCTCCCAATGGCAACACCCTGGCTGAATTCCGTGCGAATCTTCTGAAGAAGGTGTCCCATATAGAAAACATTACGGTCAGGTATGTAGGTGAAGTGCATGCAGGCGTCTGTAAATATGACACCTCTAAATATCAGAATAAGAGGGATGTGAGGACGGGAACTAGGGCCGGATCCATCTCCATTTATTGCGCTAATGAGGCTTTTGCCGATTCTGGGCTGAGGATTACGGATGAAAACAGGAGCAGGACCGGCGTGTATATCGGGATTACTGAGCACGGGAACGTGGAAACGGAGAGCGAGATCCATAATATCAGCCAGTTCAACTATGATGTGAAATACTGGAATCACTATCACAATCCCAGGACCGTTGCCAACAATCCTGCCGGGGAGGTGACTGTGAACATGGGGATAACCGGGCCTCACTACTGTCTTGGGGCTGCCTGTGCGGCTGGGAACGCGGGGATTATCCAGGGAGTCCAGCAGCTTCTCCTGGGGGAGGTCGACATTGCCATTGCCGGGGGCGTTTCGGAAAGTATCCATACATTTGGTATTTTTGCAGGTTTTAAAAGTCAGGGGGCTCTTGCCTATCATTCCGATCCGTGCAAGGCCAGCAGGCCTTTTGACAAGGCCAGGAACGGCATCGTTGTTTCGGAGGGGGGATGCGTATATGTGCTTGAAAGGCTTGCAGACGCAAGGAGGAGAGGGGTTAGGATCTATGCTGAAATTGCCGGATATTCCATGAATTCAGATGGAACGCATTTTGTTCTTCCGAATCCTGACAGGCAGGCTGAATGCATGCAGAGGGCGATAAGGAGGGCCGGTTTGACACCTGAAGACATTGATCTTGTAAACACGCACGCGACCGGGACAAAGACCGGAGACATACAGGAGTGCGAAGCTTTGAGGAAAGTTTTTGGAAATGCGGGAAAATTCCCATATATAAACAATACGAAAGGTTTCATCGGACACGCAATGGGGGCGGCTGGAACGCTTGAACTGGCGGGGAATATACCATCATTTGAGGATAACATCCTTCATCCCTGCGCCAATATCGATTCGCTGGATCCGGAGTGTGCGATTCCAAATATTCTATTTGAACAACTGCGCCTTGAAAAACCGGTTGATTACATACTTAATAATTCTTTTGGAATGCTCGGGATAAATTCAGTTCTTATTGTAAAAAGGTTTGCAGATTAAATAAACGGTGGTATTTTATCCGCTCCTTAAAACTCGTGTCTAACTTTTTTGGAATTCAGGAGTAGTTTTCATGACCAGAAATCAGATTTCACAGTCGATAATTTGCATTATAAATGATATTCTCCCTGAGGGTGACTGTTCAACGGTTGATCCTGAAAGGAAACTCAGGGATCAACTTGAACTTGATTCGATGGATTTCCTTGACATCGTGATGGAACTCAGGAAACAATACGGGATCGAAGTTCCGGAGTCGGAATATCCGCAGCTTGCCACGCTTAACAGTTGCGTCAACTATCTTGAACCGAAAATGAAAGATATTTAATATCTAAATGTACTTGCATATTTTATTTGCAAGAGATAATTTTTAACTCACTTTGTCTTTGACCAATGTGAAAGGAGGATGAGAAAGCAGTGAGTAAAATTCATCAGATTGTCCTTTTTATGTGTTTCGCGGGTTTTTCTTTCACGATTGCCCGACCTGCATATTCACAGAGCGCAGGGGCGCAGTCGCTTATCGGTGATGTTAAGGTCGACACCCTCCTTGTCGACACTCCGATCTGGAAGGTTTCAAACGTGCCGGACAAGCCATGGAAGCAGAGGAAATGGATTCAGCTTGAAGTTGATTTTACGACGGCGACTTCTAGAAAAGACAATCAAAGCCTTGAAAATGTCACCGTGGAATATGAACTGCTCCTTCCGACTGAAGACCCTAAAAATCCGTTTGCGCTTCTTTCCGGGAAAGCCTTGTACTGGGCGTTTGCCCTTGACGGCGGAGTGCATCACATTGTCGCCTTTGTGCCTCCGAGGATAATTGAAAAGTTCACGGTTGGGAAGAAGCTCAACAATGCGGAAGCGAGGAAATTCGACGTGAAAATCGAATTCAAGATGAATGGCGCCCTTATTTGTACAGGATTTTCCCAGTCCAAAGGTACAACTCTCCAGGCGACGGCCAAAAAGTTTTCGGACGCTAACACGAGCCTGTCTCTTCAGAGGCATAAGGATGGAATTCTCGGACAGGACAAGACTCCCTGGGCCAATCTGAACTATGATCATTACGAGCAAGTGAATCCGGATTTATCAAAGTGAAGCAGTAATCACTGAATATATGTAAGGCAATATGGCAAAAACTGATACAGTTCTGGCGATTGACATAGGCGCAGACAGTATAAAACTGGCGGAATTCAGCTGTCCGCCTGGTGGCAAGTTTGTGCTGGAGAAATTCGCTTTTTCCGAATACGGCGGTGATTTAAAGGAAGAAGAGCTTCTTTCCGCGCTGACAGAGAAACTCTCGGCGGCCTTTGCTGAAAATGATTTCAAGGCGGACAAGGTTCTTATATCCATATCAGGACAGTCCACGTTCATCCGTTTTGTAAAACTTCCCCCTATGGGCGAGAAAGAGGAGAGGGTTCGCCAGGTTGTCGAATATGAGGCGAAGCAGAATGTTCCGTTCCCCATTGAAGAGGTGGTGTGGGACTATCAGCTTATCAGCACCGGTGTCGAGAGTGAAATTGAAGTGATGTTCATAGTCGTCAAAGACACGGTTGTGGAAGAGTTGACTAATGCAATTGAAAAGTTCGGCAAGGAAATCGCCGTGGTTGATGTTGCGCCTGTCGCATGTTACAATTCCGCCAGAGCCAACGAAGTCGGTGGCAATGAATGTGTCATGATACTTAACATAGGGTCAAAATGTTCCAGTCTTGTTTTTATCGATAGTGGACGGTTTTTTGTAAGGACCATTCCGATTGCGGGATATTCCATTACCCAGCAGATCAGCAAAGAGTTCGGCATTCCCTATAAGGATGCGGAGGAACTTAAGCGGAAACATGGATTCGTGGCTCTGGGTGGTGCGTATGAGGAGCCAGATTCCGAGGTCGCGGCGACTATTTCAAAGATTGTCAGGAATGTGATGACACGTCTTCATGGAGAAATAAACAGATCCATAAACGTCTACAGATCCCAGGAAAAGGGAAACAAGCCTGCGAAACTGTATCTTTCTGGCGGAAGTTCCGTGATGGCGTTCACTCCCAGGTTCTTTTCGGAAAAACTTAAGATACCGGTGGAGTATTTCAATCCGTTTCAAGTCGTTTCGCTTCCCGACCATATAAACAGGGAGCAGCTTGCCGAGGTTGCGCACATGTTTTCTGAGGTTATTGGTCTTGGCCTCAGGCATATAACCTCGTGCCCCATTGAAATTTCCCTCATACCTGAAAAAATAAAAAAGGCGCAGGCGTTAAAGCACAAGACCCCGTACTTCTACGCGAGTGCCGCTTCTTTTATTCTCTGTCTGGCGTTGATTTTTCTTTCTTTGTCCAAGCAGGAAACTATTGACAGCAACAAGGTTATTCTGGCAAAGAAAATAGTTGAATCCACTGAAGCGTTGAAGAATGAGGTTAAAAGCGCGGAGCAGACGAAGGATGCCTTGGCCAACGAGCTTAAAGACGCGCAGAACATACTATTCGGGAGATGTAACTGGATTGAGCTTTTAAATGAACTTCAATTGAAAGTTCCGGATAAGATGTGGCTGGTGAGCATTGTTCCTGGAAAAGATCCAAATGCCGGCGGCGCCACCACCTCTACTGGAGAAGGTGGCGAGGAAAGGGGAGCTGCAATGCCGCTTTTTACTAGGAAAGGCACTCCGAAGCGAGGAGGTTCCTCAGATGTGGCAGATGCGGGCAGATTGGAATGGCTTGAAGTTGAAGGATATTTTTTCGGTGCCCCGGAAATTGACAATTTTAAGCAGGAACTTGCGAAAACATCTGTTTTTACGGATAAACCATCTGAAATTGCAACTACGAGTTGGATGCCGGCACGGGAAGACGACAAGAATGGGTTTAACGGCTTTAAAATAGTGATAAAATTGAAAACACCGTTTAACAGATGAGAAAGATATGGATCTTATAAAGAAAAACATTACACTTTTTGTGGTGCTGGGAGTAGCCCTGCTTGTTTCGATTGTCTTGGGTTTTTTTGTTGTTCAGGTTTCAATTAAAATGAAAACGCACCAAGCGGATCTGTTGGCACAGAAGGACAAGATAAAGAAGCTTATAGAGGAGAGGCCCGCACCGCTGAAAGGCAATTTGGAGGCAATAAACTCAGATATTGCGCTGTTTCACCTGAAGGTCAAGGAAATCCATGAGATTTTCGGAAAACCTTACCGCTCTGCGATACAGGCTTTTGCCGCAGTTCTTCAGGTGAGCGAGTTTAGCCTTTACCCGAAATGGCGGTCGGCCTATGAAAAAGAAAAAGAGACCGAAACGGCTGAACAGATTTTTGCGAAATTTATCGCCGAATATGATGAGCAGAAAGATGGGCAGAAAATTGAGAACGCAACCAATGCGTTTAAGTCAGTCATTGAAGCGAGGACGGTTGAGGACTTGAACAGGACAACTGTCAATCAGCTCATAATGGCAGGGCTCGGCCTTCCACGGATCATGAGCGCGGAAACTTGCAAAACCTATATGTCCCAGATGGATTTCCGGCTCAATAATCTGCTGAAATCAAAAGACATCGGACTTGGCCGTCCCATAGTTGTTCCTGAGAAAACTGCAATTTTCAACATATACGGTGACAATATGCCCCTTCCGGAGCACATTGGGCTCATCTTGAAACATTACAGCCTGCTTGAAGATCTTGCATTCAGGCTGAAGGCGACTGGGATAAAGGGCATTAACTCCCTTGCGAAAACAACTCTTGAGGGCACCGAAAGCAAGGGGTTCCTCACCCTTTCCTACAAGATGCAGCTTGTAGGTTCGATGGATTCTATCAGGGGCTTGATAAACAATTTCCAGGAAGCTTATAAGGATAACAGGATTTATATTGTCAGGGATATTGCACTGAAGAAGGAGGTTGATGAGACGAAATCCGTTTCTGGACTCAAGGATATCGCCCCGGTTGTCGAGAAGAAGCCTGCCCAGGGCGAAAAAGGCAAGAAGGAAAAAGGGGAAGAGTCCTACGGTGTCGCCGTGATTGGAAGTTCGACAGATGTGGTTGCAGACATTCGAATTGATTATGTCATATATGTGGCGGATGAAATAAGGAGGAAGTAGTTTTGGGATTCCTAAAGAAATATTATGAGAAAATTATACTTGCAGTATTTCTGCTTGTCTTTATCATTTCTCTGATTCTTCTTATCTTGGCGCTTAACAAGTCCCACGAGATAAAAGAGGAAGAGCTTAAGTTTCCGATGAAGCAGCCTGAATATAAAATGCTTAACCCCGAGGAATTAAGCATTCAGAAAAATTTCGAATCCGAGAAAAAATGGATGAAAGTCACGGCGAGAACCGAAGGAGAGAAGGATTTTTCGGATCTGCTTGCCCCCTATCAGATTGCGAGATGCCCAAGTCCGGGCTGTCATAAATTAATTCCGCGTTCATCTTTCGTAGAGAATGGAGCCTGTCCCGTTTGCAAGTATCCTCTTAGGAATTCCGAGGGATTGGAAAAGCCTACGGCTCAATATGACAGCGATGAGGACGGGATACCGGATACGGATGAAATAGCAGCCGGTTTGAATCCAAACGATCCGTCGGACGCAATGAGGGACTTGGACAAGGACGGATTCTCAAATGTGGACGAATTCAGGACCAAGACAAAAATAAATGATCCGAAATCTCATCCGCCTTTTGCGAAAAGGATTTACATCAGAAGCATAGAACGCAATAAATTGCCGATGGTTCTTACAAAAGTCACCGCGCATGGTGAAGATAAAAATACATGGAGCATTCAAGTTGAACAGGTTATTGACGGCAGATCGAAAACTAAGTTTTATAAAATTAATTCTTCCATGATGTTGAATGACAGAAGGTATGAGATAAAGGATATTACGTCTGAGACGGTTGATGAGCGTGTGGACAATAAAAATACGAGAAAACGCAATGTCTACACTATTGTTATTCAAGAGGAAGGCGACAAGCCGATTAAAGCAAAAGAAAAAGAGGATGCTTGGGAAAATAATGAAAAAGTGAAGATAATGGATGCCTTTACGGAAAAAGAGTATAATCTAGGGGTGACTGAAGTGTTTTCCTTAGGTGATGACAGGACAGGAGAAGAAAAGTATACTGTCAAGAGCGTGGACAGTGCCAAGAAAACTGTTATTGTAAGGAAAAATGACAATGGTGTTGAATATGAACTTACACAGAAGGTGCTGGAGTATGAAAAGGATGCGCCTGTAGTGGAAAACGTTGTTGGCACTCCTTCTACTGCGGCCAATCCTGCCATGCCTCCCGATGTCACTAGGAGGCCTGACATGATGCCGCCCGGAATGCCGCCTGGTATGATGCCGCCTGATATTAAGCCTCCAGGGCGTGATAAATCGCAGTTGCCTAAATAGAAATTTTTAATATGAGGAGTTTTTCATGATAAGATCGAAGCTGATTTTTTGTATATCAGTTCTTTCATTTCTGGGTCTTTTTATAAATGCTCAGAATGAAAAGGCGCAGATTTCCGTTCAGCCCAAAACAGCAGTCTCGACGGCTGGTGTAAATGAAGTTAATACGGCGGCTGCCGGGATTGCCGCCGACAAAGAGGCGATACTTTCCAAGGCTCTCTCAGCAGCTCGTCCGCTTTTCGGTGAATTTACCGTATATGTCAAGAGAACTTCTTTGAATATTTCCCTGTATATTTCTGATGAGGACAGGAACAGTGGCGCGGCCCCGCTTGTTGTTTTCAATAAGGATGGCGCCGGATATAAATCCCTTGTGAACAATAACGGGTATGGAACAAAAACAGAGCTCAACAGCACTACCAGCGAAGATATTGATTACAGAAAACTTAATACGAAAATTATTTCATTATGCAAACTGCTTGTTGTTGAACAGCGATTTGATGAGGCAAGTCTGCTCGTTGACAGATTTCTTAATGAATACAGGGAGAGCGTCAAGGGCATCAAGGACAATTACAAGACGGAATTTGAAAGTGTCAAGGTTTACATCGCCGTATTGGATCTCAAGGAAAAAATAGTGAATTTCATTGAAGACAATGCGAGGCAGTCTTCCGCGGATAAAAAGTACGACAATGCGATAATTCTGGCGAATGCCGCTCAGAAAATCAATATTAATGCAGTTGCACAATCTGAAAGCTTTAAAAAAGAATGCAAGACTGGGCCTCTTGGTACAAAGAAACTTGACGGTTTGATCCGTGAAGGATTGAGGAGAACGGAGACACTTCAGGTTTTTGAGAAAGACTGTAAATCCCACATGGACTCCGATAAGTTTGGAAAAGATACCGATTTCCCCGCCTTTGATCCGGAACGGCCACTTCGGAAAGCGGATATGGAAATGTCACTTGCCCAAGCAAAGATCTTGATTGACAATCAAGAGTACATTCGTGCAAGAGATGCTCTTGAAAAGGTGCTTGTGAGGGATCCGTATAATGAGAAGGCGACTAAAATGCTGCAGATTGTCTACGACAATCTGTATCAGGCAGGTAAACAGAGACAGATTAATGAGATGAGGGAGATAATCGCAGAAAACAGATGGAATTGGAATCAGGCCGTTCTGCCAACTCCAGCCATTAAACCTCAAGGCAATGCCATTGCCGTTGAAAAATCGGTGCTTTCAGACAAGCTTTCAGAAATCATAATTGATCAGGTTGATTTTGAAGAGGCGACGATTTCATCGGTGGTTTCACTGCTGATACAGAGAAGTAAGGAGCTTGACCCTTCTTCGACCAAGACAGGGGTGAACATTCTTCTTAGGCTTACTCCGGAACAGGTGATTAACATCCCGAGGATAACAATGAGTCTTGACGGAATCCCCCTTGGAGAAGTTATAAGGTACATATGCCAGGCGTGCGCCCTGAAGTACCGGATTGAAGAAAGGGCAGTCATTATAAGTTCGGAAATTACCGACATAATGGAAACAAGGTTTTTCAAGGCTCGCGCCGCCATGATCAGTAACATCGCACCGACTGCCATTTCGGATGATAAGGCCAATGATATTTTTCAAACTGGCGGTACTGCTGCAACAGCCTTGGATCTTAGCACCACATTTGCCGCTGATAAGGGGGGGGGGGCTTCGGCTACCGCGAAGCCCTCGCTGTCTAGCCAGGCTCTGAAGGACTATTTCAGTCTGAGAGGCGTTAGTTTTTCAGACCCAGATGCCGCTATTGCGTACGACCGGAGAGGAGGAAAGCTTGTTGTTAAAAACACTCCTGAAAATCTGAGAAGGCTTGAGGCTCTGCTGAGGGATCTTGATATTGAAACGCCGTTGGTTCTCATTGAGGCCAAATTTGTTGAGCTAACCCAGAGTGATACGGAGGAGCTGGGATTTGAATGGATGTTGAACAAGACCACAAACGGACAGCCTTCCGGAGATTGGACTACTTGGAGTTCAGGCGGTGTGATTCCCGGTGTGACTGGCGGAAACGGAGTGCCGGTGCCTCCTAGTTCATCCTCAATGATGGGGCCATATATTCCCGGAGATAAAATTGTGAATAATCTTAAGATTCCCGGAGCGTCCGGTTTTCCCGGATTCGGGAGAAATAACAAGCTTTATCTTGACGTTATCGTTCACGCCATGGACCGGAGCGGAAAAGCTGAAGTGCTTTCGGCCCCCAAGGTGATAGCTACAAGCGGACAACCGGCTATTATCAGGATGGTTCGTCAGGAGTTTTATCCCGAATCATGGACTGAGGCTGTAGTGACCGTTGGAGACAATCTTGTTCAGGTCACTCCCTCTTATCCTGAATTTGGAGCAGGTACAGATATCGGAATAACTCTTGAAGTCACGCCGACTGTAAGTCCCAACAATTATACAATTTCCCTTAATCTGCATCCTCAGATGAGAGAACAGATAGACTGGGCGGATTACGGGTATACGATTACTGTCACCAATACTTCTGTAGGCGGGGGACCGCCCATGACAGTGCCTGCAACTCTCAAAATGCCGATTTTTGCAGTCAGGGATGTCACCACTAATGTAAAGGTTTATGATGGCGAGACACTTATTCTGGGAGGGATGATCAGGGATACTATAGAAAAACTGGATGACAGGTTGTCCGGAATCGGGGATGTTCCTCTTGTCGGACGTCTCTTCAGGACGCAGAATGAGAGAAGTGTAAAGCAGAATCTTTTGATTTTTGTGACCGCAAGACTTGTCAGTCCCGACGGGATCCCCGTACGAATGGGTGAGGCAAGGGGATTGCCTGATTTCCGCAGATAGCTTGTTGTAAGATTTAATTTATATATCATTACGGAGGATATAATGGTTAAGAGGAAATATACTGAAATCGCGTCGGTGCTTCTTGCCCTGACTTTGATTTTTTGTCTTTCGGAAAAGCTTTTCGCACAAGCAGGTGCTGCGGAGGGAAGGAAAAATGACATGTCCAAAGCAAACGCAGTTAAAAATGCGTATGAACTGGAAGCCGATTTGCTGGCTGAACGAGCGAGGAATGCCCTTGAGAAGAATGATTATGAGAATGCAATGAAATTATATCAGGACGCCAGGGACGTAATGGTTAAGAACCTAGGGCCTGGGGAACACAACAGCAAAAAAATTCAAGGAATCAATGAGGCTCTTATCTCCGTTTACAAGTATTGGGCTGAAGCCCTTTTGGAAAATGCCGGAAAAGTTGAACAAATGGGCAAATCCCCGCAGGGTGATTGTAATGAGGCCATAGAAAAATGTGATATGGCGATAAAAGAGTGCGATGATGCAATTAAAAGTCTTTCCTCCGCCCAAAAGATGGGGAGTTTTACTGAAAAGTTTAATCTCATCAGGAAAAGGCTTCTTGCAATGAGGGATAGATTTGTCATCAAGAGGGATTCGCTTAAATATCAATATGAGACTTCGGAGAAGTACGTCGATCCCAAGTACGATGACAGGCTTTACAATATTGATGTCCTTTTCGAGCAGGGCAGGAAGTTTTATGATGACAGGCAGTACGACAAGGCGAGAGATAAATTCGAGGAAATCCTTGTAATAAACCCATACCATGTAAAGGCGATCCAGTACTTGAGGCAGATAAGCGGAGAGCTGTACAAGGAGGGGGATCGCAGGTATCACCTTACTCATCGTGAAAGGATGACGGAGGTGGAGTGGAAATATATGCCGCCTATTATTCCGAGAACTCTTTCGGGGAACAAGGAAATCACCGGAAAGGAGCCGATTCTCAAGGATGAGGGAACGAGTTCAATCCAGAAAAAACTCAATGATATTGTAATTGACCACATAGAATTTGAGGATGTGACAATTCCAACAGTCGTCAAATATCTGAAGAATCGTAGCAGAGAGCTGGACCCTGAGAAACAGGGGGTAAATATACTTCTGCGTTTAAATGCAGGCGAGGTTTCGGCATCTGCGCCAAAAGTCACTCCAGGAGGAGCAGTAGTACCAGACGTGCCGGGAGGACCAGGAGGACGGGCTGTTGCACCCATTCCGGTGGCTACCGGAGCCGTTGTGACTTCTTCAGGCGAAGTTCCCACCATTACAATGCTTGTTGACGATATTCCGCTTGGAGACGCCATCAGGTATATATGCAGGGGGGCGAATCTCAAGTATAGGATTGAACGGTTTGCCGTAGTTATCGCAGCGCAGGATATTCCTCTCGATGAGCTGGAAACACGCATTTATCCTATTGAAAAGGAAGCGTTTGCAGAACTTGGGGGAGGTGCCGCCGCAGGAGGTGCCGCCGCAGGGGGTGGTGCCGCAGGGGGTGGTGCCGCAGGAGGTGGTGCCGCAACAGCGTCATCAGGTGAAATAGAGGGTTACTTCCGTACCAGAGGAATCTCTTTTCCAGAAGGGGCCAAGGTTGTATTTGACAATCGGATAAGCCGTCTCATAGTGACAAATACTCCTGACAACCTGACTAAAATTGAGGATATTATCCATGAACTTAATGTTGTTGATCCACAAGTCCTCATAGAGGCAAAGTTCGTTGAAATTTCTCAGCACGACATGGATTCACTGGGTGTTGAGTGGCTTGTAAGTAAGCCGGCTGCGGGAATTACCAATATGAGTAAGAGCAAGATGACTTTTGATACGAATGACCCTATCAATCGTTTTGGTGTCAATGCTGCCACGGGGCAGGATGATACTCTTTTCAACATTACGCATCATACCAGTCAGGGTATCACTTATCAGGCTCTTGTACACGCCCTCAACAAGTCCACTACAGGTGATATACTTTCAACTCCCCGGGTAACTACGCAGAATGGACAGCAGGCTGTCATAAGAATGGTTCGTGAGGAATATTTTCCGGAGACCTGGAGCGAGGCGACTTTTACGCAGTCGGGGCAATATAGTGTGTTTACCCCGTCTATTCCCGAGCTTACGGATCCGACAGAACTTGGTGTGACCCTTACCGTCACTCCGACCGTTGATGCAGACAAATATACAATTTCCCTTGATATGACTCCACTTGTCCAGTCCTTTCTGGG
>CAMCYE010000033.1 GCA_945883805.1 Victivallis vadensis
TTTGCGGAGCTTGAGACCGAACGCCATGTTGTCATAAACGGTCATATGGGGATAGAGCGCGTAGTTCTGGAAAACCATTGCAATATCGCGGTCTTTCGGGGGGACATCGTTCACAACCCTAGTTCCGATGCTCACCGTCCCGGAGGAGATCTCCTCAAGTCCGGCAACCATCCGGAGGGTTGTCGACTTCCCGCAGCCAGAGGGGCCTACCAGGACAACAAATTCCCTGTTTTTGATATAGAGATTTACATTATCCACGGCCTTGATGTTGCCGGGATAAATCTTGCATACGTCTTTCAGTGTCACATCTGCCATGGCATAAACTCCGTTTTAATTCTCTTGTTTTCTTATTACCTCAAAGTGACTTTATTTTTCCGTCGGCACGACAATACCGCGCATGATCACATTCTGGCAGAGCACGAATATGATGAAAGTCGGGATGGCGGCGATTACAAGGGAGGCGTAGACGACCGGTTGGGGAACCTGGCTCTGCAGCTGGAATATCCAGACCATGATAGTCCACATCTTCTGGTCGGGGATTATGATCAGGGCCATCATGAACGCGGAATACGAGTGCGTGAAGGCGCCCAGTGCGATTACTGCAAGAATCGGTTTGGAGAGGTTCATTGTCAGCATCCAGAATTTCGTCCATTCACCGGCGCCGTCAATCTCGGCCGCCTCGTAGAGCTCTTTCGGCATGCTGTCGAAGAAACCCTTCAGGAGGAAGATGGAAAAGCCGTTCGCCATTCCGGGAAGGACTAGTGCTGCGAAATTGTTGAGCAGGCTTGTGGTGGTGTAGTCGGGGGCTAATGCAGGAAAGATTATCGCCCCAGTGAGAAGCCCTGTTGAGAGGGAGAGCAGAGCCCTCCAGTTCTCCTTCCAGTTCGACAGCCATTTTTCCAGGATCAGGAAGAGGAGGATTGTCACTGCCAGTCCGATGAGGATCGGCCACATCGGGAACCTTTTAAGAAGGAGGAATCCGGGGATCATCGTCACTTCGCTGGGGAACGCCATTGTCGCCATACAGAAGAGAAGTATTTTATAGGTGCCGGGCAGCCTGAAGCGGCTCAGAGCATAGGCTGCGAGCGGATTGACTATAAGCGCGCAGAGGACTGCGAGTGAACAGTAGATAAACGTGTTTATAAGTCCGTTCCCGTGCATGGCTATATAGTCCAGCACCTGGAGATAATTCCTCATGGTGAATTCCCAGCGCATCGCCTTCCTGTTGTCAAAGCAGTCGGACCATTCCGTGGCGGCTGCGACAGCGCCGATTCCGGAATAGCCCTCGGGGATTTTTCCGTGGATCTTCACTAGGAATTCCCTGAACATTTCTTCAGAACTGAAAATGCTGACGGATTCAATCGGGCATACATCCGAGGACTTGATGAAGCTTTCAAAGTCTTGACGCATATAAGGGGCGTTATCAATTTTGACCGGGAACGGAATCGCTTCCATGCTCGCGAGGGATGTGTTGTTCTCCTTGTTGAATGTTACTATTGATTCGTGGCGTCCCTTTAAAAACTTGCGGAATGCGGGTTCAAGGGAGGCGTCCAGTCGTATGTTTGACAGTTTGATTTCATTGCGGACAAAATTTGTCCAGTCCTGCCGCGCCAGTCCGGCTTGTGCCGGAACACGGTCAGGCAACGGTATGTCCCCGTAGCCCTTGTAATTCGTGCCGTGCGCCTTGTTGTACGCATCAATCCTGCTTGTATACAGGCCGTACAGGTAACCTAGAGCGTAATGGCCGCGTACTCCTTCGACATTCAGGTCTTCAGGGGGAATAGTGGTGCGCCATTTGACAGTTTCCTGAAGGAACTCATCGGAGATGTTGCGGTTGCGGTAGCGACCGATGGTCTCGGTCGGAGGTTTTACATTGGTCCAGGAAGTGTAGAGTTGATTGGATGCCATATTATATGCGGCCAGATCGCTGTTGTATTTTTTGACCATGTAGCTGCGATAGGAGCGGAGGTTTTTCGCCAAGAGGATCCTCCCTGACAGCGGAGCCATCTGCCCGATAACCCGCTGTTCAGGCGGGATTGTGGCTCTCCAGCTGCGAAAGTCGCAGATAAGTTCAGATGAAACCGGCGCGGGCTTTTCAATTGTGCGCCAACTCATGACCGGCTTGCACCAGGCCTGCTGGACGTCCTGGGCGAAGACATTGTACTTGGCTTCGGTGTATTTCTGGAAAAGAATAAGTTCGTTGAACCAGAATTCAGGATAGGGTTTGATCGACCAGGAATCCGCTTCGCTTTTCACAGAGCCTGAAAGCATCAGCATGAGAGGATAGATCATGGTTATGGCCCCGAGCGTAAGGACAATGTAGATGGAGGCGTACAGAAGCCTGACCTTTGCGCTGCGCTTCCCTATTTGACTGATTATCGGCATGTCTTCTACCCCGCTTTAACACTTATTAATTTTCCCGAAACGGGAAAATTTTCTTATTACAACTTCTGAAACTTCCGTACTCCCGCACTTTCCTCTTACCGACGACTAGCTACTGGCGACTGTCCACTTCTTATTTACCACCAGCCGCCTTGAATTCCATTTTGCTGAGTTTCTGCAGCTGTTGGACGGTGAATCCGATGAGGATGACTCCGAGAACCCAGGCCATTGCAGTGGCGGCACCAAAACGAAGGAAGCCGAACGCCTCCCAGAAAATATGCAGGCCTATGACCTCCGTCTCGCCGTGCGGTGTATATGGTCCGCCGCCTGTCATTGCCAGGATATATGCGCTTCCGCTGTGCATGCATCCGATTGCGGCACCTATGAAATTGATCGAGATCAGCGCCTTGATGGACGGGATTGCGATGTACAGGGCCTTCTGCGTTGAACCTGCCCCGTCAATATCTGCGGCTTCGTACAGGTCGTCAGGAATACCTTTTAAAGCCGCAAGATAGATCAGGCAACCCGGGCCCATGCCAGCCCAGATGGTGGGGATAAGGCAGAAAAGCAGTGCGAAGCTCGGAGAGTTGAGCCATTGTACTGCAAACTCCTTTATTTTTGTTCCGCACAAATAATTTATGGTATCCACTCCGTAGTTTAAAACCTGGTTGATCATCCCGTGTTCCCCGTAGAATCCCTTCCAGAGGAAGATGACAATAACTCCGGCAAGCATCGCGGGCAGGTAATATATAGTCCGGTATAAAATCTTGCCCTGCGGAACTTCGGCGAGGAGTAGTGCTAGGATGATCGGCGCGAAAAACCCGAATGACATGAACAATACCGTATATTTCAGGGAGACGAGGAGGGCGTACCAGAACTCATTGCTAAACAGGACGGTTGCAAAATTCTCAAATCCGACCCATGTGCTGAAGCCGCGGATATTGTAGTCCTGGAATGCCATGACTGTACCGCGCATGAGCGGCCAGTAGCTCCATATTGCAATGCTCAGAAGGGCCGGTATCAGGATCAGGTAAGCCAGCTTGTTCCGCCCGAACTGCCAGTCGCCTCGTGCACGGTCAGCATCGCTACGCACAATGCTTTGCGAGAAGGTTTTAAAGACTTTCATCAGCACCAGCACAAAGGCTATGAAAATGAAAATGGATACTGCGGCTGCGACACGGGAGCGGAACTTACGCACATTTTCCGGCAGGATGTTCAGCATTTTCTGGTTTGCCATCTCAACGCGGACATTCAGTATTTCCTGTATCCTCTTTTTTGCTCCAGCCTCATCATTTTCAACAATGCACCTTTTCACTTCATCGTCGGTGCGGATCTGGTCGATCGCCTGACTCATGTAACGGTAGACCAGCTGGCAGTTATTGCCGTAAGGTTCCGGAACACCGTCTTTGACCGCCTCCTGCGAAGCCTCCACCCAACCGGCTGGAATCTTGTCAATGAATTCGGAGTAACCGGCCTCTTCAAGAAGCTTTGGCTGGACGAAGCGGCCGAGTCCGTTCACCACAAAAACTTTAGTTTGTATCAATTTCGCTTCGTTTCCACCGTAAAACTTCATCCATTTCCAGGCGGCGTCGCGCATCCGGAGATCCTTGTCGAAACCGGCGTAAATCCCGGTCATCTGAGCATTGAATTCACTGCCTCTCTTGCCATTCGGCCCCTTAGGGACAGGGCCGAAATTTATTATGGTGGGATCTATCTGCAGGAACGCCTTCTGATCTACGGAGGCGAAATACATTGCATAACGGATGGACTGGTTCTGCTCACCGAGATTGACCACCCCGTCAAATTTGCCGAATTTGTTTTCAAACGGTTCCATGAAGAGTCTTGCAACATAGTAATACGCCTCCACCGCTTCAGGAGAATTGAAGACGCAGTGCCAGACACCTTTGCTGTCGCGTTCAACGGCGCGGGCGCCACAGGAATAGAAAAAGCTCAAAGTCGAATGAGAGAGTTCACCCAGAGAGACATTTACTCCGTATATGTTCTCCTTTGGATTGTGAATCTTGCGGGCCCATTCCAGAAATTCGTCCATGTTTTCCGGCACGCGATTAGGCAGATCCGACTCGGCAAACAGGTCCTTCCGGTAGAACAGGGAAGTCACGACCTGTCCCTGCGGCAGGGCCCAGACGTGGGAATGTTTTTCAGCGGGTGTCGCCTTCCATTCCTTTACATATGGACAGGACATGCCATACGGGCATTCCCTGCGGATCACCTCCCAGCACTGGGGCGGAATGCGATCCTCAAATTCATCCGCATATTTTTTGCCTTTCCGCAACTCGGCCAGATACTGGGCCAAAGTCATGAGGTGTCCGTCATTCACGTCTACTCCGGAGGCTTTCTCAAGGTATTTGTCCAGTGCGGATAGGAATTTCTGGCTGATGTAGGTGCTGGACTGGCGGAAGTTTACATATATTACAGCCGGGGAGATATCTCCAGCGATCTGCATGAGGGGAACAGTGTCCATGCTACGGTTCGGCATTACCAGTCCGGTGGCCGGAGTAAGCTCGATATCGGGATGAAGCTTCTGGAATTCCCTGACAATCCTTATGTTTGCTTCGCCGACAGGTCCCGCGCCTGTCCTGTCTGGAACACCCCACGCTTTCAGTTCAATGGTATCTTCCTTTTTGCCTGTTTCTCCGGCAAACAGAAGCGGCTGCAGCAGAAACAGAAGAAGAAATAAAGTTTTGGAATTAACGGTTTTCATTTATTTACATTTACCAGTCTCTCTGGTGACTTTGCATTGGAAAATCATACCTTAAGGCTTTCCACAAACTGTTTTATCCCGAGAAGGAGCATTTGTATCGCAATGGCCGTAAGGAGGAGTCCGACCAGTCTTTCAACTGCCGAAAGCCCCCTGTTCCCAAGCAGTCTACCCAGCGGGGCCGACAGCAGCAATATAAATCCCGAAATTACACTTGCTATTATTATGGCCGACAACCACTCGGGCCATCTGGCGGGTTCGCGGCTGCTCATAAGCATGACTGTCGCAATTGCTGAAGGCCCGGCTATATATGGAATAGCCAGCGGGACGACAATGGGCTCGCCTTCATTGCTGCTTTCAAAAATCATGTCAGCCCTATGGAATATGAGTTTTATGGCGATGATGAAGAGGATGACTCCCCCTGCAATCGTAAGCGCCGGTTCGGAAAGACTGAAGACAGACAGGAAGCATCGGCCGGCAAACAGGAAAAATATCAGGACAAGCAGGGCTATGAGCGACTCCCTGATGATAATCCTGTTCTGCTTCTTTCTGTCGTAATGGCCTATCAATGAAATGAAGACAGGCACATTCCCGATCGGGTCCATAACAAGAAAAAGAAGAAGTGTCGCTGACAGTATGTCCATCTTGTTTTAATTTCCGGAATTATATTTTTAATACATTAGAGGTATAGATGCTGATTGCAAATCTCACGTCCTGCAGGAATCAGAAGCCTAAATCGGCGTTCCTGTATTCGACGTACTTTTGAATTTGTCCTTCAGATGATTCCAATTTCCCGTCTTCAAGCAGCCGGAAAAGATTGGCAAGCATCTCATGGTGCGTTTCGCAGTTCAAAAGGTTTTTCAAGACAAGGAGCTGTCTGAATTTTGCCGGATCATCCAGCAAAGCCTTTATCTTTTCCGGGTCGTTGTCGGCAGGCCAGTCCGACAGATATTTCTTCAAGGCCCCGATCCTCGCATAAGCGCGCTGGGCGGAACAGGCGTCAAAAATACACTTGATTTCCCGACGGTCCTTGATCTTTTCCGAAATTTCCGACAGGTACGAGAAAAACTTGTCCCGCGATTTGCCTGTGAATGGGACGATTCTGCTTTCATCCGGACCGAATGAGGTCGGTATGATTTTGAGGGAATACGCCTTCCTCTTGTCGAATTTCAACATAAGCATATAGCCCTTCCACCAGAATTCTCCCGGCGTGTACTTTTTGCCGGGATAAGGGAAATAAAAGTTTCCGAGGCTGTATATGATCGGTTTTCCGTGCCAGATCTCGATTCCCTCAGGGCAGTGCGTATGAGCGGAAATAACGGCTGCGGCACCGGCATCCGCAAAGGCGCGATAGGTGTCAACCATGCGCGGTGTCGGAAACGGATTGGTCTCATTGCCGCCGTGGACTGTTACGATGACAAGATCGAATCTGCGGGACAATTCTATGATTTGTGAAATATTGCGGGTCGGATTCAGCGGATTGGCCCCGGGCTTATTGACGTCGGCGCCTCCGAACTCATTCTCCGCTACATTCATGATTGCAATTCTGATGCCGTTCTTCCTGATAACAAGAGGCTGTTCCGCAGTTTCGATATCTTTGCCCGCCCCTACGGTCTTTATGCCGTTGCGGCGGAGAATGTCAATGGTCTCCATAACCGGCCCAGTGCCGACGTCGCCGATATGATTGTTGGCGAGCAGAGCCACATCGAATCTTCCTTTTTTGAGGAAATCAACGCAGTTCGGGGGGGACTTCAGGTTGGGCCCGCTTTTGGGAATGGGCGTGCCTTTATCGGTAAGCGGAGTTTCGAACTGTATTACCGAGAGGTCGCAGTCGTCCAGGAAATCCTTGATTCCACTGAGCATTTTTCCGGATTCGCCGTCCTGTATGAATTTCTGGCTTTCGGCAGTAGTCGGACAGAAATCACCGGCAAAGAGAATTTCCACAGTTTCCTTTGTGCTTTTCCGTCCGAACTCTTCGAGCCCGTTCTCAAATGTGAGCATTGTTTTTTCCTTATTGGTTTTGCATGATTGAAGACGATAATTCAGCGTTAATATTTTACAAACCTCTGTTTTTTCTGTTTCCAGCAATCCAGACTCCGGTGGAGATGTGTCAGCTCGTCCAAGTGCAGGGCACCAGGCGGTCATCGGGACAGTCCGTGCCATGGGTGCCGTATCCGGGTTTGCTGGCGGAGGGCGGAACGTCGTGCTGCCCGTGGTCGGCGAGCAAAATCACCGCCACCTGCCGGGCTGCCAAGAAGCGAACGACCTTCGAAAGCGCGCCGTCCAGCTCGCGGAGCATCGGCACCACGTCGGGATGCGACGGCCCGACCTTGTGGAACAGCGTATCCACATTGCCGAACTGAGCGATCAGAAACAAAGGCGGGTTCACGCAGTAAAGCTCGATGATTTTGTCGGCCACCGTCATGGCCAGGCCCGGCTCGGCCACACCCGGAATATCGGCGCAACGAGCCAGCAGCAAATCTCCGGAATAACCCTTATGGCCCACCCCGCCGCTTTGTCCGCCCTTGCGCCGGATGACGTCAAACAGTGTCTCGCACTGAAACTGCATCTCGCGCGTTTGAATGCCGTGCACGGCCAATTCGGCGCCGGTCAGCATGCAGGCGAAATTCATGGGTGTGCTGGACGGCATGATGGATTCCAGCAGCAGGCTGTGGCGCGCATGGAGTGATTTCAGGAAAGGCATTTCATCTTGCCACCGGCACCAGGGCACGATCCCAAGGGCATCCGGTGCCAGCACCGCCACGCGGCGGGAACCGCGCAAATCGGCGGCAATTTCCTCAATAGCCGGTTCCGTGGCGGCCGACGGCCGCTCCAGCCCCAGGATGGCCGCAACGGTCGGAGCCACGCATTTCATAGAATAGGTCTTCATTGTTGCCAAATCTTCTCCTGTGTTGTCAGCACATGTAATCTGCACATCATCCTGTCGCCGTTTCTCCGGCTCTCCGATTCCTTCCGCCAAATTTATTTCCAAGGGATGTTCATCAACCCTATGATGTTGTCAGGGTGTTCGTTGATTTTGGTATAAGCCTGTTGATTCCTTCCAACATACTCGCGGAATTCAATTACCATCCGATACGGAGGGGACAGTTTTGGATATTTGAATGACGACGGTGACTTTTTCAGCTTATTTATAGCTTTGACGGCCCCTGCTCTGATTAGCTTGCGCGCCTTTACCGGAGAAAGATGTTCAGCACTGCACTTGGCCATTTCGTATTCCTCTGTTGTGCAATTACGGTATCCGTCATCCGGTTTCAATCCCCGTTTCACGGAGACTGTTACAACACCCGGAGTCAAGGCTTCAGCCTCTTTAGTCAACGCCTTTTCCCCGCATGCCAGGATTGTCGTGATTCCCAGTTCCATTGCGCAAAGGGCAAGCTGCCCGTATTCGCCAATGGACAAATCATTTATCCTGCAATCTATGACATTGGTATTCTGAGTATGTGTCAGATGTGAAAATGGGGTGCCGGCTTTGGCATGTTGCCCGACAAAGGCCAGAGCATTGAAGGTCTTATCGAGTCCCCAGGGCCATGTCTTCTCTCCGTTGCCGCGACTCAATATCGCCCTCTCGTCCAGGAGCTCGGGATCAATCCCACCGTAACCATGCCCGTCCGCCACAATTATTTCAGTGGCGCCGCCTTCAAAAAAACCGTCTATCGCCGCATTCACCTCGGCAGTCAGAAAGCTTTTCCCTTTTTCGTAATAACGTCCAGCAGGAGAAATCCAATCCTTAAAGTTTAAGATCCCGGCGCAACCTTCCATGTCTGTCATTATAAGTATTTTCATTTTAGCTCCATGTTAAAATCATAATAGGGCGCATGTTTTTATGGCCTTCATTTTCAATGTTATTTCACGCAGAGTCTGTCTTCTATGAATTTGAACAAGGTGTTGATGGTGTTTTGAAAGACCGATAGCCTGGCCAGCTCGAAGCCGTGGCTGTTTGTGCGGACATGTCCTAGAAATGCGATTCTCGCAGCTCCTCCGACGCTGTAAACCGCACTTGCATCAGATGAGGCGCTTGTGTAAACAACAGGCTGCAGCTCTGTTCCGGCTGCAACTGCGGCATCCATTAAATCCTTGATCAGGCGCTGATCATAATGGCATAGGGAATCCTTGCTCCACACTCCAGGACGCCCGTCCAGTTTCAGTGCTTCAGGATCAACCACGGGACACCCGTCGATCGCCACAAACATGTCAGGACGCTCACGCTGTGCCAAAACTTTTGCACCGTGACAGCCTCCTTCCTCGTGGACCGTAAAGGCGATGACAAGACGGTTTTCAGGCTTCAATCCCTTTCCCTTGATCATATTCAAGACAAGCAGAAGTTCGGCGATTCCAGCCCTGTCATCAAAAGTCCAAGCGGAGACCATCGGATCTTTTTCATCTCCGAAAACACAAGGCCCCCTGGAATTTCTTACAGGAACGGCGGAAGAGCCGACCCGTATCCCTTTTTCTTTTAAAGAGTCAGGAGTGAGTCCCGTTTTTATCCGCACATCCGGCCAGCCCGGCGCCCAGTTTCCTTCCTTGGCGGCCTTGGTGTGTGCGGAGCCCATTGAAAACAGGCCTATGACATTCTCACCGCTGTCCGACAATATTTCAACCGGAGCCTCCCCTAATTTGCACGGCAGAAGTCCGCCGGAATTTATGACCTTCAGATCCCCGTTGTCTTCAATGCCGGTCACCACGATTGATATTTCATCCATGTGTGCGGCAATTATGGTTAAAGGTCCGTTTGGATTCCGACCGCTCAGCCTTACCAGCAGGTTTCCCGCAGGATCTGTTTCATGGGCAAACCCGCTCTCGTCGAGTTTTGATTTGATGTATTCCCTGGTTTTCTCTTCACGCCCTGACGGAGAGGGGCAGTCAAGCAGATCGGTCAGAATACCCATGAAATCTTCAGTCACATCATTCATTTTTCACCTAACATTTTCTTTCCCGTGTCCGACAGGGTTAGACACGGAAACAAGTTTTTGAAATTTTCCGGCAGAGTTTTCCTCCCCCAGGAGGTGATCCTGAAAAACTCCCTCATGACGCCATCATTTAATCCGTAGCGCCTGTTTATGTTCAAGTGCCTGTTTTTCAGGTTTTCCTTTGCCTGGTCAACAGTCGGAACAGGAGTTCCAGAATTCCATGGAAGCCATTCAAAAAGCTGAGATTCATGGCACAGTGACATAGGTATTTTCTTCTCGTCATAAACACTGCTTATGTCCACGCAGAAATGCCAGTCGGTTTCCCTCGCATACATGTCGTCAACATTTATAACTACAGGCGCTTCGACCCGTTCTTCCACCGCTTCACCAGTTGCCGGATAAGCGTGCGGTACAGTCACCTGATATCCAAGCATCCTTACAGCCATGGCGGTATTGTAATGATCGATATGGATGCCGGCCAGCGGATTGCCTATCACCGGCGGACAGAACAGGTAATGCGGCCTGAACTTCCTGATTGCATTCCAAAGCCCGCCGAGCGTGTTCCTGTCAGGAAAAAACTGCGCCTCCACATGGTTTCCGTCCAGACAGCGCAGGCATTCGTAATCGGCGCCAAGCAGTCCGGCGCTCCTGCGGGATTCGGCGTCCCGCCTCCTGAAAGTCTCCTCGGCATTCAATATGTGATGGCCTGAAGCTCCGCGGGTGGTAGTCAATATCTTCAGTTTTACCCTGTCTCCATAGGCTTTTCTTGTAATGGCGAATATGCCTGAGGCGTTAAATTCAAAATCATCCTGATGAGCCATTACGGACATCAGCCTTATTTCCTGATTGGAGTCCATTTTGCCGCCTATTTGCTTTTCTCTTTGAACATCTGATGAATGGCCCTGATCCTCTTTAAATATTCAATGCTCTGTTTTACGCCGCTGCATTCCGGAACGATTGCCGACGCCTCGTATTCTAGAGAGCAGAAACCCTGATAATTGTTTTCCTCAAGCTGTGCGACGAACTGTCTGAGCGGAACCTTTCCCATACCTGCGACATAGCCTTCCATCTTGCGCAGATTCGAGGTGATCGCCGGTCCGGTGTCTTTTATATGGACATGCACGACATAGTTTTTCAGCCGCTCGTATGCGCGCAGTGGATCTTCAGGCTCATCCATGCCGTTCCCCATGAAATTGGCGCAGTCGAACATAACCCTTATCCAAGGTGAGTTAAAGTGTTTCATGATGGATTCAATTTCATACGAGTGTCCCGGAAGTCTTCCATGATTTTCCAAAGCGAGTATTACTTTGGAACGTTCTGCCTCCTCCAGGCATTTCTCCAGACCGTCCATAATCAATTCGAGTCCATTGTGGTAATCCACGCCCGCCTCGCCGCCGGATTCCTTGTGGTAGCCTCCGAAAACCCGGAGTATGGGTGCGCCAAGCTCGGCAGTCTCCCTGATTGCTGACTTCACCGTCTCCACGGTGGCTTTTCTGTCCTCCTCCTTCAGTTTAGCAAAATTGTTCCCGGTGGCGCAGGCGGCCAGCTTGAGCTTGGACTTCTCGAGCAGGGCCGGGATTTTTTTGAATTCGACTTTCTTATCCTTCCAGAACCACGGATAATAATTGGAATCAAGCACATCTATGCCGTCGATTTCCAGTTCGGCACAGAAGTTTATGAATTTTTCCAAATCCATTTCGCCAGACCGGAACATCTTGGAGACACTTATCGGAGTGATTGCGATTTTCATAGTACTAATCCTTTTACAGTTTTTTTCCCCAGTTTATCAGATCATCCAGCAACTTGTCATATTTTTTCCTGTTGAGCGGCAGTTTTATCTCCCGGCCTTCGACTGACGACATGAGCATCGCGTTCGCCCATTCCAGCGAATGTATCCCCTCATCGCCGGGGGAAATCATGCCGCTGTTCTCCCTGTTGGAGATAATGGCGTCAAAGAAGTCGCGGAAGACAATCTTGTGCCCACGCTCTGCCTGTGGCACTTCAACATTCTTTACGGTGCACGGTATTTCCACCATGCCTTTTGCGCTTTCTCCTATAACATTGTCGGACGCGTTTTCCAGTTCATGAAACACCAATGTGGAGCCGTCTTTTACAAGTGTCCCATTGGTTCCGACTATCTCAATGCGGTCCATCCCAGGCGCTTCACCGGTGCTGGAATAAAATCTGACAGGGAACCCTGCCTTTGTCTTTATTCTCGCTTCAACTTCGTCTTCCGTTTCAATATTGTGAAACCGCGTTGAAGCTTGTGCTGAAATCGCATCAGCCGGGCCGAACCACCAGTAGAGAAGGTCGAGATTGTGGGGCGCCTGATTCAGAAGGAGACCCGCGCCTTCACCTTTCCAAGTGCCGCGCCAGGTCTGTTCATCGTAGTATTTCTGAGATCTGAGCCATTTTGTGCAAACCATGTCAACCCTGTTGATCTTTCCCAGCCTCCCCTGCGCGATCCAATCCTTTATGACCTTGTTTACGGCGGTTGAACGCATCGAGTACATCGTGGAGAACTTCACCTTGCTCTTTTTCCAGGCCGCTATCATCTTTTCAGCTCCTGAAACAGTTATGGCGACCGGTTTGTCGCAGAGGACATGCAGACCCTTCCCGAAAGCGTAAATGCTGATTTCAGGATGCAGCGGATGTGGTGTTACTACAATGACTGCGTCGCAGCTACCCGAATCTATCAGTTCGGTGTATGACGTAAACTGTCTTATGTTTACATCCAAGAGCCCTTTTCCCATCGCTTCAGTCAGCCTGTTTTCATCAATGTCACATACGGCCACAACCTCGCAGGCCGGAACATCATTCAGAAGAGTCTTCAAGTGACCCTGCCCCATGCTGCCTATGCCTATTATCCCAGTTCTTATTTTCATTGATTATTCTTTCTGTTTCACTGTTCTGTGTTTTAGGCGTACGCAAAACTAAATCCCAAATTCATGAAGTCAGAAGTCAGGAGCCAGAATTCAGAATGAAAATAACTCGACCACTTCTCAACAGTTTGCTCTTTTTTTCGGAATTATTCTGACTACTGTCTCCTGAATCCTGAATTCTCTTGGATTGCGGTTGAAGCTTGCCTCAGGCTACTTGCTTTTGATTTCCTTGAGTTTCATATCGTCAAACCAGGCGTTTCCTTTTGCTTCGCTGATGCCAAGTCTTATGTAGCAGGACTTCTCAGCTTTAGACTTGTCGCTCCCGGTCCTGAAACGGAAACCCTGCTTGGACCACGGGATGTTATCTATGTAATAGTTCGTGGGGAAAACGTGCCTGGTCTCGTGTTCCCATATGTTCACATAAATTCCGGACTGTTTTGCCTTAAGCGGAACTACATTTTCGGTTTTGACGAAAAAAGTCAGCAGATATTCGGTGTCCGATTTGAGTTTCGGAAGTTGCTGCTCTACGATGATTTTTCCGCCTTCGGCAGCGCTGAGCATAAGTGACTTGCCGCCTGTGACATGTTCGTCGGATGTTATTTTCCAGGAAGCGTCGCCTGCGGTTTTGTCCGGCAGAATATGCCATGCCCCGAATGCCGCGCCTTTTACAGGTTCGAGGAAGTCGCCGTTTTTAATAAGATTGTCTTCGTCGGCATTATTGAATTTTACGACACCGTAATTGTGTATCTCGTGGAAACTGTCCTTTACTGGGCCCCAGGAGAAAAATGAGGGAGGATTGGAACTCAAGATCCTGTTCCTGGCAAAGTTGGCCGGGAATCCGTCGGCTTTGAATCCGGGAAGACTTTTGATTGGTACTGCAATTTCAGCAATCCAGCGATCATTGTATTTCTTTACGGAGCAGGTGGAATTGCTTGACCATTTCATGTCGTAAGTCTGCTCTGCTCCTATTTTTTCCACGGCGATATCCATCATGGAGCCGGCCGGACCTACAACAATCTGATAATATTTCTTCCTGTCGCCGGAGGGATTCAGGAATATTTCAACAGATGAATCCCTGAAAATGTTCTTGTCGTCCTGCCCATATTTTCCGGCGACAACCTTGTCCATTTCAGGTTCTTCGCATTCAAACGCAAAGAAAAGGTTTTCCTTGTCGCGCAATGCTCTGACGGTCGTCCTAACAGGCGGAGTTTTGTTTTTGTCCAGTTTCGCAAGGAAAACCTTGTCACCGGCCTGCCATTCGGCATCGTCAAGCGAGGCGTCCAATTTTATTTTCTGATTTTGCGCCATCTCTTTGATGAAGAAAGTCAGATCTTCGATGCTTTCCTTGTTTTTCAGATAGAGGCCCCTCTGTCCCTTCAGCGGTTCAAACATGCACTTCCTCATGAATTTAACGCGCTCGTTGTCTTCAATGCTCTTCGCCGTGATTTCCTCCGCCTCGTCAAAGAGCTTGTCTATGGCGTTCACCTCTTCGGAGGAATATATGGTCTCCCACATCTCAAAATCTGAAACAGGGATACTGGCCGGGCCAAGCTCGGTGACTATCGGCTTGCCGGATATTTTCAGCCAGTTGCTTTCAAAGCGCCCGTAAATATTTTCCATCTTGTCCGCTGCGGGTCCGAACATTTTCTGGTAGTGATCCTTCAGGACCTTGTCTACGTCGGTTTTGTTGTCCCATGCGACTTTTCCGAACACATAGTAGTTCAGATAGTGGAAGAGGTAGCGGTCTGTGGCCGAACACATGTATGCGCCGAAAATGTATGGGCTTTCCTTTTTGTAATATTCCCCTATGGTCTTGGGGGTGAGGCTGGGTATGTTCGGCATTGAGAGATTCCCGCTCTTGTTGACATAGTTCCAGAGCCAGACTTTCCTGCCCAACTTGTCATGCCAGTCTTTTATTTCCCGGTTCTCCTTTTCATATACGCTTGGATGCTGCAGGTTCCACGGCCCCCTTCTGGCGACCATCACCATCACATTGTCTGGGATCTTCCTGTCGGGAACCATATGATATGGATAATACGCCATGCCCGTAATGATACCGGGCACGTTGTTCTTCTTAAGTCTCTCCGCAGTATCGCAAATGACATCCCATATGAAATCCGAAGTCGCCTTCGGCCCCTTGGAGAAATGTTTCTGGCATTCCGGACAGGTGCATTTATAGAAGCCGTCAGTTGGCATGATATTGAAATATCCCGGCTGGCACGCGACTCTCGACCAGCCCCGCTGCAAATTCCTTGAAGTGGCGGGTTTGCCGGAAAGATACGCTTCGGCATCCTTGTATATTTCCTCCTTGAGATTGCTGCTAAAACAAAACTGGGGGGTGCGCTCCAAAGTAGGAATGCAATGCCTTCTGCCGTCAGGCATCAGAGCGAAATATTCAGGATTGCTCTTTGCGAAGCGGTTAATATATTCCATACGTGCAAGTCCGTGCTCATCAGGCAGGTAATGCGCCTGCATCCTGAGGCGGTGTTTGTTCAGGTTCTTATACCAGAATGTGTCCTTGCCGTCCCTGCCGTCCGGAAGCACTCCGGAATAACCGAAGTTCCGCACAGTGTAATCGGGTTTCTCGGTCATGTCCATGGGGGAGACTGCAAGCGTCTCGTATTTTGGAATTATGGTTCCCATCTTTTCCGGAAAATAAAAACGCATGCCGAGATAGCGCTCGAGAAAGTCATAGACGCCGAACAGTGTAGCCCTGTCATAGAGCTGTCCCCATACGAACATGGCCTTCATTTCCGCTTCGGGATCTTTTGCCATATCGTCGAGCCCGGCAATGAAAATGTTGTTGCCCTGGGATTTTATGATGAATGCGTCAACCGGCAGTTTGCCTATGTCAATGCCGGCTTTGGCCAGCAGTTTGTTATTGCCCAATATCAGTGCCGTCTTTTTTCCACTTGGTTCCTTCAGGACTTCTATTTCCGAGCCGAAAGACTGCGAAAGAAGTTCCTTCATTTCCTTCCCTGCGAATTTCGCAACCGGGCCGGCTTCGTCAGGTACGACTATCTCGCATTTGACAGTCCCTTTGTCTTTCAAAGGCAGCTGCATGGCGTTTTTATCATTTGACTGCCCGTATGAAGGCGTTGACGTAATGAGATATGCGGCAGCACAGATCAAAACAATAAGGCTTTTATTCATGTCCTCGTATCCTTGTCAAACAGATTATAATTTACTCGATGGTGTATTTATACCCTGTGCCCGTGAGTTCCAGCCTGTTCGCAGTTCCGACATGACTGTCGCAGTAAAGGAAATTCCCCACTTTGTTGTGTCTGAAATCTACCGCCCCATTGGTCGACAGCGGATCGGCATCGGATTTGATAGGCCAGATGTTGACGGATAAGCTTACCGCTGCGTTGTTTGGTTTTTTACAGTCGCCCATGTGAATGAAATTGGAAGGGTTTTTAATATTGTTGATGTTCTTCATCCTTAGGATACGCGCGTCAGTGCTGACGTAGTCCCACCTGGAATAGTTGTTTATCAGATAGCTCCAAATGCATCTAGTGGCGTCTTCCCGGACTTTATCGGCCGGGCAGAAATAGATCTTCGCATATTCCGGGGTTGTTGACGATGTGATGCCTGCGATATTCGTATACGGTTCCAGATTGTCGGCGAAAAGCTTATGATCGGCAAATCCCGGGAAATATCCGTGCCAGTCGCTATGATACATGGCGACCGAATACCCCAGCTGCTTGAGGTTGTTTACGCATGATGCGCTCTTCGCCATATTTTTGGCGCTGCTCAGGGCGGGCAGCAGCATTCCGGCAAGTATTGCGATTATCGCGATTACAACGAGGAGCTCAATGAGTGTGAATCGACTGAGGACTGACGACCGACGACTGACGACTGTAGAACCAGGAGAATTATTTCTTGAACCTTTCATGCCACACCTCTCATTTTATTAATTGTTGCCGACATTATTTAAACCATTTCCATTGAAAAGGTCCGATTCACCTGATGCTCGGGCAAAAAGGCGCTTATAGTCTCTATTGAACTCCTCTTCAAAGTGGAATCCCTGTCAGTTATGGTAGACTGGAAACGGATTTCCCTTTGCATGCTGTTCTCGTCGTTTGCCACATTGACTATCTCCGCGCCGATTTCCACCCAGGGGAAGTCGAACACGCTTATTGATATCGGAAGACTCATGTAGTTCGGCATGTCCCGGAACGCCAGTAAGGCGACATCGTCCGGAATCCTGAGTTTCTGCTTGTTCGTCAGAAATTGGAAAGTGTCCCGTACAATCCCGGGAGCGCATATGATCAGAGCATCAAATTTATTTGATTTCCATAAAGCCAAAATCATTTCTTCTTCATTGCCCGGCTGACTCGGGGTGAATTCCCGAAAAAACTCATCCTTGAAAGGCATGCCGCAATGTTCATAGCCGGCTATGAACCCTTTTCTGAAAGGATGATCCGGCTGGTTGGGGTATGATTTGATTGCGGCTATGCGCCTTCTCCCCAGTGAATAGAGATGACTGACTGCGTTTTGAATCGCGGTGAACCTGTCTATTTTTATGATGGGCCAGCGGGTCTCCTGTATGGTTTTGTACATTTCCTGATAAGCCTGCTCGAACTGGGTCGCCAGATATATGCCCCTTACTCCCCTCTCAACAAGGAACGGTATGATTTTGCTGTACCATGCGCTGCTTATAAACACGCTTGCCCCGGCAGGTATGCATTCCAGCGCGGCCCAGTCTATGGTTTCCGGTTTCTTGTTTATATTCGCGTCGTTTGACTTGGACACCGGGATCATCTGGACAAGCTGGCTGGGCAAGGCGGCGTTGAATGCACCGTAAAGCATTCGCCTTATGGCTATGCTGGTCTCATGCTCCAGCATCATGTGGGCGGCGTGCGGGACAAGGAAATAAATCGTGTTGTTCTTCCGGTTTGCAGTTTCCTTTACGAATGCCCCCGAACCGGCCTTGCGTTCTATCAGCCCCTCCGCTTCAAGCGTATCAAACGCCCGTTGCGCAGCCTTGATGCTTACGGAAAAACCGCAAGCCAGCTCGCGGACGCTTTTCAACCTGTTGCCCGGCCTTATCTTCCCAGAAGAGATTTCAGCCCTGATGACTTCGGCGATTTTGAGGGATTTGCCTTTTGCTTTCTTTAAATCCATGATTCCAGTGCTTTATTTAGTTAAGATACACTTAGCTACTGTTTGTATCATTTATTATATCATGAAATTTGCGCCAAGTCAATGGTTTTTCAAAAAAACATGAAATTATTTTCCCGAAAACAATCGATTCATATAAATCAATAAGGAGAAAACCGGATGAATATCCCGAAAGATCTGTTCATAATCCCCGACATAGACAATTCCAGCGCCCTCGTCTGCTTCACCTGGCCGGAAAAAGTAACCCGTGCCAGATGGAGGATTCTGGACGCCCCCGATAATTCCGTCGGCTCCGGCAGTCTCAGGGCGTCAGGCGGTGAAAAAGTGCAGATGACAGTTAAAATACCCCGGGCGGAACTTTGGAGCACCGGAAACCCCTACCTCTATAAGTTGGATCTTGAATTTGACGGCAATACCTCTTCCACGACAAAGTTCGGCATGAGGAAAATCAGCGTCTGCGGCAGGAACATAATGGTGAACAACCATAATTTCTGCGCCCGCGGCTATATCCGGGGACGGGAGGCGCACGACCATCCGAATCTCCTGAACCTCCCGCTCCGCGAATACTATGAGAAAAATATCAGGGCCGCGAAGGATTACGGATTCAACCTAATAAGGTTCCATTCGACAATACCGCCTCAGGAATGTTTTGACGCCGCCGACAGGCTGGGCATTTTCATACATGTTGAAATCAGGAAATATTACGGCCGCTACCAGAAGGAACGGGCGAAAATGAAGGAGGACGGCGAAATAATTGATTTGAAGGAGTGGATGGACAACATGCTGTCCCTCCGCAATCATCCCTCGCTCATGTTCTACTGCATCGGCAATGAAATCAGGCACCCGGGCTGCAATCCGTTCATAGAACATGTCGCAGCCGTGACTAGGCGGCTTGATCCCACCCGCCTTTTCATCGACACATGCGCCCATGGCGAATTCGACCGCACTTATGTTGATTTCGATGTCCAGCACATGTCATACTTCTATCCCTTCGGCGAAAACTACGACATGTTCGAAAACACCTACAACTGGCTGATCTACGGATCATGCAAAGGTCAGCAACTGCATGATTCGGACAGTGAGGATAATCCGACATATGAAATCACACGCGGAATCAGTTCCGCACGGCCGACACTGGCCCATGAAATATGCCATTACGCGGCATACAGGGATCTGGACGAACTGGATAGGAAATTCAATGAACATGCGCCCTCGCAAAAACCGTGGTGGATAGCCGAACTGAAAAAACTTTCCATGCAAAAAGGGTACGACATGTTTTACGGGAAGGCGATGGAGGCCAGCAGGCGTTTTCAGTTCATCTCATGGAAGCTCGGCATTGAAGGCGCGCGGAGGAGCAAGCTGCTTGCCGGATTCCATTTCCTCCAGCTTTCAGATACGGACCGCTACGAGAACTCAAACGGGTTGATTGACTGTTTTGACGACAAGACGGGGGTAAGCGAAGCTGAATTCCTTAAATTCAACGGGGACTCGGTGCTCCTTTCCGAACTGCCAAGAAGAACGTATTTTGAAAATGAAAAAGTTAAGATTCCGGTTATTCTCTCCCACTTCTCCGACAATATCCGGGGTGCCTATGACTTCAGTTTCGAATTGAGCTGCATTGAAGGCCGGGAAGTAGTCTCCAGGGGTGCATTGAAGGGCATCAGTCTGGATGAACGGGGGCTTCGCGAGATTTGCAGCGTTGAATTGAAAATGCCAGAATGCGGAAATGCCAGAACACTAAAGTTAACAGTATGTCTCTCAAGCGGAAACAGGAAAATTGAAAATGACTGGACTTTGTGGGTGTTCCCGAACAGGCCACAGGAACTTCCGGAGCTTTCGGCGCAAATATCCCTTGATGAAATCCATACCGCCATCCGCTATCCGCAACTGAAAAACTCAAATTCCGGATCCGAAAAGCTGATGATGACCAACCGCTTCACCGATGAAGTATTCAATCATCTGGAAAAAGGCGGTGATGTTCTGATGCTATACCGCGTTCCTGAAACAAGGGACCGCAAATTGAAATGCGAACGTGAAAAATATGCACTCCCGGCGGTATGGGACAGATTGAAAGCCGTCATATGGGACAGGGGAAACAACTGCGGCGCGTTCATAGAGAGGCATCCTGCTTTTGGCTCATTCCCCCATGACGGTTTCATGGACCTGCAATTTTACGGGTTGATCAACGACTGCGATAAGATAAACCTGGATGATTTTCCCGTTGAAGTCACTCCGATAATGCGCGGCATCGACCGCGCGGTACGGGACCGTTTCGACATTCACACTTATAAACTGAGTGAATTCCAACCCGCCTGGACAATGAGGAACTTCGCCTACGCCTTTGAACTGAAAGCCGGAAAGGGAAGACTTTTCATAAGCGCCTTCAATTTCACTGGGCTCGATTCGAATACGCCAGAGACCTGCTCCATGTTTGAATCATATGTGAAATATGTGAGCTCCGGCAAATTCAATCCTGGAACGGAAATCAGCATCAAGACCCTGAAAGATTACCTGGAACAGAAGGGAGCAGAACCGAAAATCAAAGAACGCAAGATGACCCAGTACTGGCAGTTGAATGATGCGCCCCTCGAATCAGCCCGCTACTGGAAAGAGGCCGAAGAGTATTTAGCAGGCACTCTGAATCTATAGCTCCAGTACAAAGGGCCTGCCTTCTTGCCGGAAATCGTATGTCCGATCATATCACCGGAACAGCTCGGCAACTTTCACTGTGCGCTCTTCGCGACGGAAAATTTCAGCGGCCTGCCCGATGGCGGTCGCCCACATGCCATGCTCGGTTGTTGAACTGTTTTCCTCTTCGCCTTTGAGCACCCTGAAAAAAGCGTCTATCAACATCGGATCGGCGCCACCGTGTCCACCCTCCACATCCGGAATATAATGTGTGATTGTCTCCTTGCTCCAGCGCGGCCGGATGGTGATAAGCCTCTTCTCCAGGCTGACTTCGGCCTGGCCGAGGTCGCCTACAACCGTATAGAGGCGGTCACATATCGAGGTGATGAAACATTCGAGATGGCTGGCCTTTGCACCGTTTTCATACTCGACGATCGCAATGCCGTTGTCATGCGTGTCTTTGTCGGATGTGTACATGCAAAGGTCTTTGGAATAGCCGTCCAGAGCAACTGCGCGGTCGTTCCAGGGGTATTCTGAATATCGTCAATCTTGTAGATATCCGGGCAAATCCCGCCATACCATAGGAATTCAGATGTCTACTTGAACAGGATATATGCTTTGCGAATAATCATAACTCTAAATTTGCATTTTAACCTATGTTAAGTTATATTCACAAAAGAAGGTTATAATAAATGAGGACGCTATGACTTTATCTGACAATCTGAAAATCTATCTTGCTCATGCCCTAGGCATTGATATCATACTGTCTTCCGTCGATATGGCGCTCCTGCCTTTTTACATTAGGAAGAATTTTCAGGTACAATGCGGAATGTTATGCTCTAGAAGCGTCTTTTTTGTTCTGGCACAGGATGATATTTTCGACAAGCAATCGGCTCTCGACATAGAAAATGCACTCAAACAGGTGCGCGACAAATTATCCTGCGACCCGGTCTTGGTTATAAATTCCCTAAGCAGGCGGGAACGTCTGCAGCTTGTCAAGAGGTTGATTTCGTTTGTCGTGCCGGGAGTCCAGATGTATCTTCCAGAACTGGGCATAGACTTTTCAGAACATATCAAGGAAATGCGAAGCCTCAAAGCGGAAAAACTTAGGCCGGCTGCCCAATCGCTTTTAATCGTCCAGATTTTAACCGGTCGTTTTCAGAATTGTTCCCTTACGGAAGTCGCGCATAGCTTGGGATATACGCCGATGAGCATAGTACGTGCGGCAAACGAACTTGAAAAGCTTAAACTATGCGATCTCAATTCCACAGGCAATAAAAAACTTATCCGGTTTGTGTCTGACAAGGCGAAGCTATGGGAAACCGCGAGGCCGCACATGAAGTCACCGGTAAAAAAGCGCCTGTCTCTTTTAAGAGATGAAGGTTTGGTCGAAACGCTTCCTTTATCCGGAGAATATGCCTTGAGCAAATACAGCAATCTTTCCGTAAGCCGGAAATGCTATGCCACCAGCGAGGCAACACTCAAAGCTCTGGAGAATGAGAAGAAAATCATCCTCGCGGATGCCCATGGCGACGGCATTGCCGACCTTGAGATATGGACTTACAAACCGGATCTGACCGGTCATGAAATGGTCGATCCCCTGTCATTGGAATTGTCGTTTGCAGACTCCTCGGATGCACGGGTTAAAGAAGCGTTGCTGAATTTAAAAAGGAATAAATCATGGTAGATTGCGGCTGATTTATCCTGGACTTTAAAAAGTCTTCAAGATAAGATTATGCCAGGCAATGACACCGCTGAATTACGCCTTGAACTGCTTGAGCAGATAAGAACTTTCTTTGCATTAGGAGCCGTGCAGAAATAACTTTTACATTTGCTGGCAGGGATTTTGGATTGATTATCATGATGTTTGTGAGGAGCATATCTGAAGATATGTAACGAACAAACAGCGTGATAAGCGGCCAAAAGAACGCCAGCCCTTCGGGGCGGAATTCCATGTATTTGTCTTCTTCGTTGCTTCACCCCTTACGTATGCACCATACGCGCGGGGTTAGCGCCTCGAATACAAACACCTGTATCTTCCGCCAAATGTAAAAGTTATTTCTACACGACTCCTTAGGTCCCGTTAAAAAATAAAACGGGAAAAAGCAGGAAACTGACAGAGGGATTCCATAAACTGTAAATTTTAGAAAAACGATGCTGTTTTTCTAAATTTTTCTATATGCTTCACATTTGGCGGGATGGTCAGGAGACAGAATTGAATTTGAACTCAAATTCGGTTTTATTCTGAATACTGACTTCTGTCCGCCACGGCGGACTGACTACTTTTGAAATTGGCTCGGTTAAGGGTAAACTCACCCTTTTTTCACGCATTTGATTTTGTCTGCTATTTTCCGGGCCTCTACGGCATTGAATTCGGCGGGAAGCAGATTCAGACAGCTTGCCGTACCCGCGCCAAGGGCGAGACGGAATGCTTCATGGGGAGGGGTTCCTTTAAGATATTCACAGAAAAAAACAGCTGAGACCGTATCTCCTGCTCCTATCGGATTGATGATTTTCGGTGTAAGTGGCAGAGAGAACTCGTAGCCGCCATTCCTGTCAAATAAGTATGAATTCGAATGACCTGCAGTTATTGCGACAATATTGACGTCATATTTTTCGAAAAATGACTTGGCGGCTTTATAAATATTTTTCTCACCGGTTATGTTGGCGAATTCCATCCTGTTAACTTTAAGGATTTCAACGCCGCGTTCAAGTGTTTCGCGTATTCCGGTAAATCCGTCAAGTAGTACCGGTATTCCCTTTTTACGGGCGGCGGCGGCTATATCGGCATAAAAATCCGGCCCGACCCCTTTGGGGTAGGTTCCGCACAGTGATACGCCGGCGCAGAAGGGAAGCTTTTCCATGACAGCTTTTTTCAATGTTCTCGCATCCGACTGGGAAACATTAGAGGAGGGTTCGATAAGCTCGGTAGACTTTCCAGTTTTTCCACAGACGCAGGTGGTGCATACGCGCGTGGCGGCGGCCATTACGACGGATATGTTCTTAATTTTTCTGTCTTTAAGTTTCCGTAGTATATTTTCACCGGTGTCACCTCCGATGAATTGGCAAACGGTAACATTGACCCCCCAGGTTTTTGCGGCTTTCGCAAAATTTATTCCCTTTCCTGCCGGAGAGTATGAAACTGAAACGGCCCGGTTGATTTCGCCGGGGATAAATTCGGGGAAAAGGAGTATTTTCTGCCAGGCTGGATTCAGACCCAGGACAATAATATCCTTCTGAGAGGAGGGTTTATGGTTCGTTTTCATTTTGAGTGGGGGTAACACGTAAAATATAAGAATCTGAATATCCAATATCCAACACGGAATATCCAACCGATGAATGGAAGAAAAGACGAATTCATTCAACAGTCGAAAAATAATAATTCTGTCTTGAAAGAAACCGACTAATTTAACTCAATATTATTCAAAAACATAGACACAGACAAAAGGTGATAATTCCCTTGGATATTGGACATTTCCGCCGTGGCGGATTGGATATTCATCGAGCAAACCAAGAGCCGGTTTTATTTCCCTGCATCAATCCAATCGCCCTCATGCCAGATTAAAGCGAAGTCGGAACGGATATTCCTGATTTGGACTTTCAGATAGAATTCTTCAAACTGCTTCAATGCCCAGAGGAGGGAAAAGTAATCAGAAGATTCCTCATTTGCGAAAGCACCCTTACTGTCAACGGCGTAAATTTTGCCATCAATGACCACTTCTTTTAAAACCGCCAGGAAAAGCAGGTACTGCCCAGGGAGTTTTGATATTTCTTTCCTGAAAGAATAGAGGCGGCATTTGAGATAGTCGTCATCCCGGTTGATTTTTTTCAGTTTTTCATCGGCCTTGAAAAATTCTGTGGAGAATTTATAAAGTCCTACCGGATCTATTTTTACGATATTTTCTGCAAGGTCTATTTTGATGCAGAATTTACCGAACACACCTTTCTCGTCCCCTGAAAAAATCACTTTCATCTGTTTTTCCCTGAAATAGGGATGCACAAAGTTTTCATACACCAGTTCCGGGATGGGGGATAAATTGACTTCATTGATGAAGGCGTTCATTTCATCCTTCATTTTCTTTTTTATCACAGGGGATTTTTCGAGGTAAAGGGGAGACAGTTCGTTAACAGCGTTCCAGAATCCTGTGAGAGTGGAAGGGCTGCCTTTTCGAATTTTTTTAACTCTCGCCATAATTTTACAGCCTGCATATCATAATTGTGAATTTTAGTAATGTACCCCAAGAAAATTAAATTCATACCAGAGAAATCCGTAAATGCAAAAAAAAAGCGGGTTTTACCCCGCTTTTTTAGATTTTTTGTCAAATCATCTCATTTTCCAGCTTCAACACCTTTTTCCTCATCATCTGCAGGGGTGATAACCTTTCCAAGCAGGTCTTCCCACGCAAATGAGCAACTGCTCACGAGTGTTGAGGCGATGTTCTGGAGAGACACGCCGTTATTGATGAGATAAAGCCAGTTTACAATGATTTTACGTTCAGCAGCCTCTTTCATTGTAAGCTGATTTGCCGGTTTTACGGCAATCGCTTCAAGTTCAGCCCTGAAACTTTCAAGTTTCTTATAGAATTCATCTCCTATAATATTGTAATCTATTTCGCGTTCAATCTCCTTGACAAGGGCTTTTGCAATTTCCTTGGCGGTATTTTCATCGGTGAGTGCTTCAGCCGAATCATTAATCACCTTTGCATTGTCCCGCAGGATCTTATTGAACTTCGGAAATATGTCGCCTTTAATCTGAAGAATAACCTTCTTGGCATTTTCGTCAATGACATTCTTGATTACATCTTCGATTTTTGGGATTGCTTCATTTATGGCCTCAACGGCTTTTTCAGCGATAATAGGGGCGTTCTTCCTGGCCTGGGTAATCAGTGAATGATTCAGTCCGGGGAGAGAGTCCTTTATTTTGTTTTTCACCAGTGCTGAAATATTATCAGGGGTGGAATATTCCTTCAGTTTTGCGAATATGACTGAAGTATAGCCAAATATGAAAAGAACTATTATGCCATAAACGATGGCATACATTTTCGTCGTGCCCATGGCTTTGTTCTTCTTTTCCTGTATGACTTTCGCCAGATGATCAACTTTTGCGAGAAGTTCGATATTGTTGTTCATTTTACACCTCTCTTAGCTGCCATCGCAGGCATATTTCCCCTTGCAGGGTTGATTTCATAGATGCCAAGTTCCAACAGGGATTCAATAAGTCCCAGCTTGACCTGATCCTGTGTCTGATTCGACAGTTGCTTCATATCATCCAGAGACGAGAATTTGTCTAGGGTCTTTTCGGCTTTGTCGAGGTCTTCATAGATCATTTCCATTCTCTTCTCAATTGCAGCGGTGATTTGTTCGATGAAAGTGGCTTCGGCGCTTTTCATCACTTTCTCCAGCTTGTCCGCAGAAATTTTCGGATATGTGGCATGGAGTTCTTTTTCAAGCTGAACTACCGATTCGGCAAGAGCCTTCTCGAGTTCCTCTTTCAGATATCCTTGAACGTATATCTGGAGATTGGCAAGAACTCTTTCACCCTTTTTCCTGAAATTCGGGATGTCCTTCTTAAAACGCTCGATTATCTGGTTTGTGATGTCGGGAATCACCTGTTTTACCAGGTTCTCCTGCATTTTGCGTACTTCGGGATCTTTTGCAAGATCCTGCATGTCTTTTGAGAACTGCTGTCCCAACCGGTCAAGATTTTCACTCTTTACAAGGCTCTTTGAGAAATTCCACATGTTCCAAACGAAAAGAAGAATTGCAAAGAGGATCAGTATGACTCCGACTCTTCCGATTAACGCCTGTTGTTTTCTTGCTTTCTCGATTTCCTGAAGATCAGCTTCAAGCCTTGAAATACTGGCCAGAAGTTCGTCTTCACCGTTTGTTTTCTTAGGAGAATCCGCCATAGATTCTATCTCCCCCCCTGTTTAGAATTTAAACAACTTTAAATTACACGTAGCGTAACCCTAGAGCTATATATGCACAAAGTCAAAAGGAGAATTCACTATTGTTTACAAAATTACATATATTTTTTGAATTTTTATGTAAAAAACGGCATGTCCTGTTAGATTCATCAATTCCTTTGAAAAATATAATGTACGCATAATATGACAGCAATAAGGAGACGGGTTACATGTCCGAAGAAACCAGGAAATTCCAGACCGAGGTGCAGGAACTTTTGAATTTAGTGATTCATTCCCTTTATTCAAACAAGGATATTTTCCTGCGTGAACTCGTGGCAAATGCGGCAGATGCAATTGACAAGGTCAGTTTTGAATCCCTCACAAATCCGGCGTTGAAGGCCGACTGGGAAATCATAATTGAGCCGGACAAGGAGCGCAGCCTTCTGAAAATAAGCGACAACGGCATCGGGATGACAAGGAGTGAACTTGTTGAAAACATCGGAACCATTGCGAAATCGGGAACACGCGAGTATCTGTCCACCCTCAAGAAGAACGAATCCAAGGACATTCCCGAACTTATCGGGCAGTTTGGAGTGGGATTTTATTCCGCCTTCATGGTTGCGGACAAGATAGAGGTTGTAACAAAAAGGGCAGGTTCAGATGAAAAAGCGACACGCTGGGTTTCAAAGGGGGAATCATCCTACACCATAGACGATGCCGATGCGTCCGAACACGGCACCTCCATAACCTTGCATTTGAAGCCAGACTGCAAAAACTATCTTGAAGAATGGAAGATCCGGGAGATAGTGAAAAAATACTCTGATTTCATAGAGCATCCCATTAAATTCGTCGGCATTAAAAAGGGAAAGGATGAGGCTGTCTCCGAAGAAAAGCCTATTATCAATTCACAGAAGGCGATCTGGCTCAGGCCCGCAGCGGAAGTCACGGAAGAACAATATAAACAGTTCTACGGGCACCTTTCCCATTTCGATGCCGAGCCTCTGCTGCATATCCATTATGCGGCAGAAGGAACCGCCGAGTTCAAGGCTCTGCTTTTCATCCCTTCAAAAGCCCCGTTTGATTTCCTCTCCCCGGAACAGCAGAAGAGCGGATTGCACCTCTATATCCGCAGGGTGTTCATAACTGACAGTTGCCCGGGTCTGCTCCCGGAGTACCTCCGCTTCGTCAAAGGCGTGGTCGACTCGAGTGATCTGCCTCTGAATATTTCAAGGGAAATACTTCAGGAGAATCCGGGAATTCTGAAAATCAACAAGAACCTCGTACGGAAAATAATTGCGGAACTCAAATCCCTTTTTGACAAGGATCGCGAAAAATATTCCTCTTTTTTCAAAGATTTCGGGCGTTACGTAAAAGAGGGAGTGCATTCGGATTTCCAGAACAGGGACAAGCTTCTCGACTTACTGCTGTTCGAAACCATGAATACCTCTTCCGGGAAAACCGTATCACTCAAAGAGTATGTGGAGAAAATGCCTCCCGGGCAGAAAGAGATATACTATCTGTCCGGCGATTCGAGACTTCTCCTTGAAAATTCCCCGCACCTGGAATTCCTGAAGTCCCAAAACTTTGATGTCCTCTTCATGACAGAGCCGATTGACGAATGGGTCGTACAATCGATTCCCGAATACTCCGGCAAAAAATTGAAATCTGCCGGAAAAGGCGAATTCGAACTCGATGAAAAAACAAAAACGGAGAAGGAAGACAAAACCAGGAAGGCTTCCGAGGAACATAAGAATCTTGTGGAATTCCTGAAGAAACACCTCGAAAACGACATAAGGGAAGTCCGTTTTTCAAGCAGGTTGACGGAGAGCGCATGCTGTCTTGTGAGCAATGAACACGATCCGAGCATCCAGATGGAACGCATTTTCAAGGCGATGAACCGGGAAATGCCGAAAATGAAGCGGATCCTTGAACTCAATCCCGACCATCCACTCATTGCATCAATGCAGAACTTTTATGACAAAAATCCGAAGGATTCCAAACTTGCGGAATTCGCAGAATTGCTTTATGATCAAGCCCTGCTTACCGAAGGAATTCCCCTTTCGGACCCTCTTAAGTTTTCAAAACGGGTGGCAATGTTGATGGTCGGTGGGATTAACAGCGAAATAGGGAAATAATCCCCATGCAGGCTTGAAATTCCCAATTAATCAAGTATAAAAAAGCACTTCCTTTTTTTATATTTGAAGTCAGGATGGGGAAGAAAAGTCCTGGCAAAGTTGATACAACGGAGAGATGGCTGAGTGGTTGAAGGCAGCGGTCTTGAAAACCGCCGTACCGCTTGCGGTACCGTGGGTTCGAATCCCACTCTCTCCGCCAATACTGGACTCATTGTCTCATGACAATAGTTTTTTCATGCGCTCAGCAAAGAGTTTGCTGATTTCTTTCTGTTTATCATCAGGAAGGAATGAGCGACCAAGGGCTTCTGGAAGGCTCTTATTTCCGTTGGAAATAATACGCTTTATTGCATTGCGAATCTGCATGTCGGTCAGCTTTATGGTCTGTCCAAATGCCTCAAAGTCATGACGGCGTATTTTAGCTTTCCTGCCGTTGAGCGTAAGAGCGAATTCTTCCTTGTCCTCTGGCAGGATGATTTGTGAAAGCACCAGGTCATATGCCGGAGCAAGCTGGTAGCTGCCGTTTCCGTGGCGCAACAGGGAGAAGTTCTTGAGGTGCATGTCCGAATTGCCGGTCAGATAGCAGAATAGCGCCAGATCGAAGAACCGTATCGCATCAAGTCCCGGAGTTGAAGAAAACTCGCGGAGAGCCTTGCCTTGATTACAAAACACATGCAAGAACAACAAGGCATAGAAGAGGTGTTTCCTACCCAAATGAGAGAATAAGGATTTTGCGAATTTCGCAAAGCTATTCTCGGTGGTCAAAATATGGCAAGTGAAGTTAAATGAGGCAATTTCAAAATTGTCTTTTTTGAGCTGATTTGTTTCAGAATTGTCCGACAAGTCGGATTTTGTGCTTCGGATTTTTGTATATTCCCGCCAATTTGCGGGAATCGCAAAATGGCGGAGAGAGAGGGATTCGAACCCCCGAAACAGTTACCTGTTTACACGCTTTCCAGGCGTGCGCCTTCAACCACTCGGCCATCTCTCCTCTAAAAATTATTCTTCCGCATTTTTCAACACAAGGCATAGGGTAAGGCGGAACCCTTTCAATGTCAAGAAGCCACACGAGGAATTAAACTGGTTTAATCCCTTCGGGATTGGATTCAGCAGTTTTAACTTCGGGAGTGATAACTGTTGGGACTTTTTTTTCTTCAAAACCAAGCAGTTTCCTGACTTCGACCCCGTCGAGAGTTTCCACTTCCAAGAGCTTGTTTGCAAGAAGATCCAGCTTAACCCTGTTTTCGGTGAGAATCGTATCGGCGCGGTTTTTGGCATTGTCGATAAGGGCTTTTATCTCAATGTCGATCTCCCTTCCAGTTTCCTCACTGTAAGCTTGCGCCCTGACCACTTCCCTGCCAAGATAGACGTGCTCATCGCGTCCGCCGTACTGGATTGTTCCCATTTTTGAGTTCATTCCATAGGAACAGACCATCAACCTTGCGATTCTTGTCGCCTGTTCGATGTCGGAGGAGGCGCCGCTTGTTATATCGTTGAAGACAATCTGCTCGGCTGATCTTCCGCCCATAAGGACGGCAAGTTCTTCAACAAGTTCAGTTTTGCTTTGCGTGTAACGATCCTCTTCCGGCAGATGCATTGTCGCGCCGAGATATGCCATGCCCCTGGGGATGATTGTGACTTTGTGGATGGGCATGCTTTTAGGACATGAAAGGGAGACAAGAGTATGTCCCGCCTCATGGTAAGCCGTTATTTTCCTTTCATTCTCGCTGATTTTCCTGCTTTTGCGTTCCCTTCCCCATCTGACTTTGTCTCTGGCCTCCTCCAATTCGGACATTCCGGCGGCCTTTTTGTCGAGTCTTGCGGCGAGAAGGGCTGCCTCGTTGATGAGATTTGCGAGATCCGCACCGCTGAATCCGGGAGTCCCCCTGGCTATTATGTCAAGGTTCACATCGGGTTCCACTTTTATGTTTTTTGAATGTACGTCAAGAATCTGCCTTCTTCCCTTTATGTCAGGAAGATCAAGGACGACCTGCCGGTCAAAGCGGCCGGGCCTGAGCAGGGCCGGGTCAAGGACATCCGGTCTATTTGTCGCCGCGAGGATTATAACACCTTCCTGCGTTTCGAGTCCGTCCATTTCAACAAGAAGGGCATTGAGAGTTTGTTCCCTTTCGTCGTGTCCGCCGCCGATACCCGAAAAACGGGAGCGACCGACTGCGTCTATCTCATCTATGAAAATGATACACGGGGCATAGCGTCTGGCCTGTTCGAACATGTCGCGAACCCTGCTTGCGCCGACACCCACGAACATTTCCACAAAGTCCGACCCGCTTATCGAGAAGAAAGGGACTTCGGCTTCACCGGCGATTGCTTTCGCCAGAAGAGTTTTTCCGGTTCCCGGTGGCCCCATGAGAAGCGCCCCTTTGGGAATTCTTCCTCCGACCATCTTGAATTTCAAGGGGTCCTTGAGGAAATCAATGATTTCCTTTGTCTCCTCTTTTGCCTCGTCGGCCCCGGCAACGTCGTTGAAAGTCACTTTCTTGTCGCTTGGCAGAATCATCCTTGCCTTGCTCTTTCCAAACTGCATGGCACCTTTGCCGGCCATTTTTATCTGCCGTGAAAACAGGAAATAGAGGAGTCCGACCAGGATGATGATGGGAAGTATTGTAAGGACAAGGCTCTTAAGCCACGGATCCTTGTTGTCGATTTTTCTCACCGTTACGGAATTGCTCCTCAGCATCTCGTCGAGTTTTTCAGTGTAGACAACCTTTGATCTGTAGAGGTGGTCACCGTTTTCAGTCTGCGGGGCATCTTTTACCGTAGAAGCCACCTTGTATTTGCCTTCAACACAGTAGACTCTGTCGTTTTCCGGGGACAGATTGACTGTCAGTATGTTTCCCGCGGCAAGTTCCTTCTCGAAGACTGACTGGTCCCACTCCGCAGAGTCCTTTTTGTTGTGGTTATAGGCAAAAAGAATTCCAAGAGAGAGGAAAATGAGGAGCCAGACAAATATTGCCATCTGTGGAGCCGTCTTTACCGGCTGAATGCCAGGTCTTTTCTTTTTGTTCTTCTC
>CAMCYE010000034.1 GCA_945883805.1 Victivallis vadensis
TCGCGCCTGCGGCTGAAACTCCGGCGGGCATAGGAGAAAAAAGCAGATCCGGCGAAGACATGAGTTTTTCAAATATCGTTTTCCGCTCCGGATGGTTCGGCCTGCTGATCTGGCTCGGACTGTTCGCATCTTCCATCATCTGCACTGGACTTGTGATTGATTCCTTCCTGAACATACGGGAACACAAAATTGCACCGGACAGCCTGGTGCAGGATGTCAACCACGCCATATCGCAGGGGGATCTCGCACATGCCATATACCTATGCGAACAATCCTCGACTCCCCTCGGAAGAATCCTCAAATCGGGGTTCATGAATGTGCAGGAGGGATTCGAGGTTGTCCAGGATTCCGTGGGTGTCTCCGCCGATATTGAAAGCGAGGTCCTCCTTGCACGCGTCTCCTATCTGAGCGTAATATCAAACGTCACTCCCATGCTAGGGCTGATCGGGACTGTCCAAGGAATGATTTACGCATTCTTCAACCTTGGCACACAAGAGGCCGGTGCCGCACAGCAGGCGATGCTGGCCATCAACATATCCCACGGACTGTGGGCTACGGCCATCGGTCTGGGAATTTCTGTTCCCGCATCAATCATGTTCTATTTCTTCAAAAATAGAACCATGAGAATCATTCTGGGAATGGAGGCGCTGACACTCGACATCACCAAATCGCTCCGTAACGCCGTAGTGGTGGAAGACGAGCAGGCGTGACGAGTGAACAGTAGACAGAAGTTCGGGAGTTCGGAAATGCGGAAGTTCGGGAGTTTTACTTAAAACTTAAAACCTGAAACTTAAAACTCAATTCCGACCAACGAACGGTTTCAACGGTTTCAACGGTTTCAACGGTTTCAACGGTTTCAACGGTTTCAACGGAGATATAGATTACCGTGCGAGAACGAAAAGAAGAAGAATACATGTCCGGGAATCTGACCGCGATGATCGATGTGGTATTCCAGCTGATTATTTTTTTCGTGTGTACGACCAACATGCAGAACTCAATTGACGACCGGATTCAGCTTGCCTTTGCCCCTCACGGCAAAGCTGCCATGAAAAAAGATCCCCGGGAAATAAAAATAGACGTTGATGCGAAAGGGCGCATATCCATCGCCCGCACCTATATTTCCACCGACCTCCTGAAATCCATCGTCAGAAAAAGCGTTCAGGAATACGGCTCCGACACCCCGATCATAATCCGGGGCGACAGCGAGGCGCGGCATCAGGCAATCCAGTCGGCAATGAACGCATGCACCGAGGCGGGCATATACAAAATCAAATTCTCAGTCCTGAAGGAAAAGGGCAGGTAGGATGGCAAGAAAAAAAAGAAGATCCAGCATAAATGCGGGCGAACTCAACTTGACGGCCATGATTGACGTGGCGTTCCAACTGCTTTCCTTTTTCATATTGACCATGAAGCCTACGGACGTTCTGGCACAGCTCAACATCTCCCGCCCTGCCCCGGACAAACACTCAACACAGCAATCAAAACCGGTAAACCTGGTCTGGATAAAAATTCTTGCCGACGGTTCATTCATCCTCAACGATCGCCCGGTAAAAAAAGAAACCCTTGACCTCCAGCTCACCCAGATCGGAGCTTTCGACAAGACGCAAACGGTGATAGTCGCGTGCACACCTAAATCCTCACACGGCAAAATGGTGGAAGTGCTGGACCTCTGCTCAAAAGCCGGCCTGGAAAGCCTTTCCGTAGTCAGCATAGACTGAGACGGGTCAGGAGCCGAACAGAAATAACTTTTGCATTTGACGGAAATCTTTCCTACATTTTTTAAGTCAAGTCGCCTCAGATCTCGAGTCCCATCATGAGCTCGGGGTGGACATTTGGCGTTCCCGGGAACGCTGACCGTCTGGTCGGCTCTATGTATTTCCTGTGCGGAAAGACTTCCTTCTAAGAGTATTAAATTAGGCGGCGTTGCCGCAACTCCAGTAGAATAGTAACAGAGGCGCAAAGGCACAGAGGCACAAAGTGAAAGAAGATAATAAAAAATGCCAGGAGATAAGAGCAGGAAGTGAAAATACATTCATGGAGCTGGTCGTTGGGCAAGCCGCTTTGGCTCATGCATTCTCTACTTTGTGCCTATGTGCCTTTGCAACTCTGTGCCATAAAGCGCCTTTACATCTATGACAAACTTTGAAATTCCTTAACGTGAACTTAACCGGCTTCGCCGGGACTCTTTATGGAACGCCGAACTCCAGTTCGGCTCTTTTGTCATTTACCATTAAAGCCGGTCTGGAGACCGGCGTTCCTTAAAATAGAATTTCCTGTACGATTAAATTAAACGCCCAAGGGCCGCAACTCTTTAATGTGGTACAGGCGTCTCGCCTGTTCTTATTTCTTTCTTCTTGAAAAACAGGCGAGACGCCCATACCACACTCTTTTAATTAAGAATGCCTAATCATCAAACTTTGAAATTTCTTAGCGTCTAGATAGGCCGGAGGTGGTAGCTGGTGCTGCGTCCGGCATCTTCATCCCTTACCAAAATGCCCAGTGCTATCAGAGCTTGAATGTCTCGTCCGGCAGTATCCTGGGAGCATTTTGCGATTTTCGCCCACTTCGAGGTGGTCAGTTTACCATCAAAACCATCGAGCATCCTGCCCAGAAGGAGACGTTGGCGTGCATTCAAAAGACTGTTTCCGTGTGTTTTCCAAAATCGGGCCTTGGCAAGCACTTTGGACAACTGACCTTCACTTGCGGCTATTGATGATCGCAGACAGCGGAGAAACCATTCCAGCCATCGGGAAATATTCATGGATCCTTTTTGCGTCGCTTCCAGGATTTCGTAATACCCGCTGCGCTGTCGGCGTATTTCGGCGGACATGCTGTAAAATCGATGAGAACTGCCGTCAGCTCTTGCCAACTGCATGTCCGTCACTGCACGTGCTATCCTGCCGTTCCCATCGTCAAACGGATGAATGGTTACCAGCCACAGGTGAGCCACCCCGGCTTTCAGAACTGGGTCTAGGGCTGTCTCGGAGTTAAACCAAGAGATGAAGGCAACCATTTCATTCGGTACCAGCGCACCGGCAGGAGCTTCGAAATGAACTTTCTCCCGGCCAATCGGTCCTGACACCACCTGCATGGGGTCATCGGCGGTATTTGTACGCCATGAACCTGACACTATTTTCCGCATGCCGCTGCGACCGGTTGGAAACAGTGCCGCATGCCAGTTGCAGAGGCGTTCTGCGGTGAGCGGTTGTCTGAAGTTCTGAGTGGCGTCCAGCATCATTTCCACGACACCATCGACATGGCGGTCAACAGCTGTCGCCCCAGCGATATCAATACCAAGATGACGTGCGATCGATGAACGGACCTGTTCTTCATTGAGTTTTTCTCCTTCAATCTCACTCGATTTGACGACATCAAGGGTAATCGTCTGCAACGTCGCCTCACCCTGCAAAGTGAAACCGAGAGTCTGCATATGTCCCAACAACAGACCTTGACGATGACGTACCTCGACGAGAAACGGCGCAAGAGTTGCAATATCCCATTTGAACCGAGGCCAATCAGGAAGTTGATGGATGTATTTCTTCTTCATATTCCTAGCCCTTTATTGAAAATACATAAGGAATATAACATGCTGAAATATGGAAAGCAATTTAATCTCCGCAGAATATGCGGAGATTAGAGGTTTATTCTCCGCAGGAGTTATGCAGATGATAAAAAAACAGTCTTTTCCGGAGCGAGTTTGTCTCGCCGTAGCAGGGCAGTCCGCCATGGCGGATTGCCTGTGTTTTCCCCGGACGTCTCACCAGTCTTCAAGAAAATACTGAGGTATTTCCAGTGTGTGAAATAAAAAGTATTAAAAACCAAAGTATTTCATTATCAAGAATATCTGAAATACTAAACCGCACACCGACATTTCAAATTTTACCGGGACGTTCCGGCTGTCCCTATCGAAACGTCTATTCCCTCAGTTTTGATTTCCTTCGCCGATACCCCCTGCCCTTCTTCCGCCAGGATATCATCGGGCGTTCCCGCTTTCCTGTCAGGTCCGGCAGAGGAAAGTTTTATTGATGAACCATCCAGAGTATAAAAAAACGACTGTTTCCATGGATCGTCTTTGAGTTTTAGGACGTATGGACCTTTCCATCCTTCCACTCGGGGATCTGAAACCAATGCCGCCAGCCCTTCCTCCGTGCTGGGAAAGCGGCCGCAATCCTTCTTGAAGGTGTCCAGGGCAATTAGCAGAGTTGACAGATTGATGCGAGTTCGTTGGATTGACTGGGAATGATCAGGCTTTAAGGTCGAGGCATGCCAGAATGAACCGATTACGGCGATTCCCCCCAATGCGAGAACCCATCGGGGTATACTTTTGAAAATGATCCCGATATTGCAGAACCCGCCACCGTTCAACAACCAGGGCGTCGCTATTCCAAAAGCTCTTTCCCTTCTACCGGAAACCCTATCGGATGACTTCCTGTAAAAGCCCGGGGTTATGGCGAATTTATGGCATAGTGGACACTGGTTGTCCTTCCATTCGGACAGCTCTTTGCAGTATGGGCATTGGATTTTCATACATGCCTAAAATAGAACCGTGAAAGGAAAAATCACTTTAGAGGTTCCGTTTATTATTTGAGCCAATTTCAAAATGCCAAATGTAAGGCGCGTTCTCCGCAACGCGCCGCCTCAAACCGGACGGCTCAGAGAGCCATCCCTACCTTAAATTCGGCAGTTATGAAATTATCTTATTTAGGCACCGTTTCCACTGGGGCGGACACAGGCTTCGCCACTGTTGGAGCAGGCTGAGCGGCTATGGGCGTTGCAACGGCAGGAGCCGCTAATGCCGGATTGGAAGGTTCCTGGTTGGAAGGTGCGGGAACAAATGGCCTATCCTTTAGAATTTCCTGTGTTTCACAGCCAGCAGTAAAACCGATAACTCCTATGGCAATTGTGGAAATGACTGCGGCACCTAAAACTTTCATCCGACTGTTTTTCACTTAAAAATCTCCTGTTTGTTGTGCAAAGTGCAAATATTTCGCGATAAGTTAACCGGACAGAACGATAAGTCAAGCATTGGAACTTGGCGCGCGCTTTGCATATGCGGCAAGGATGTGGTTGTTGCTATGCCAGGGGCAGCTGATTGGTGGAGATGTCCGCCTTCGCAAAAAAGCTTCCCTCTTCGCTCCAAGGAGCTGTGAGGGGCAGGTCGGGGGGACAAGCCTTCTGAAGTCTACCAACCAGTGTCAGGTGCAGACGGCAAACAGGGAATGGACGCAGTTTATTGTTTGTTAAATATTTGAAACCATCGCCACATTCAATGATATAAACATAGAACAAATTGAAGTCCTTCGATACTCTCTCTGCGCTCGAACTCAGGACGCCATTCGATACAAGCCTTTATTGGAGCTGAGCCTTAGCCAGGCCTGCCATGAGTGATTTCCTGTGAGCATCGTGAACAGGAAATTGTATCGAATGGCGGAGAGGGAGGGATTCTACAAAACCCATCGCGTTTTAACTTCTGCAAGTGCTTGTTATTGCCTTACTACCAACAGATTGCAATCCTCACCGTTTCCATTTAAGAACTTATCATCTTAACATATATTGTCAAATATTGATGCGAAAGTGATAATAAAGTGATAATTGTCAAAGTTTCACCGAACCGGCAATGAATCATTTTCTGGCAAGAGCCGGTTTCTGCGGCGGAAGTTTTGCGAGGCGGCTCAGGACATGATGAGAATAAAATCTGAAACTCTATGCAGAAAAATCAATGTCCTTAATTTATCGTACCATGCTTTAAGTGTTTGTATAATTCCCGTCAGATAATAAATTATATATAAATTATAATCAATGGATATACCATATGAAATACATTGCAGTGGAAAAGGCGCTCTCGGAAAAAATAGGCAGGCTGTCTGCAGGGGCCAAGCTGCCGACCTTCAAAGAACTTTACACGGAGCTGGACATAAGCCAGAGCACTTTGGACAGGGCGCTCCGAAGTCTTGAGGAAAAAGGGGCGATAACCAAAAGGAGGGGTAGCGGAATATTTGTAGCGCAGAACGGGAACGGCAAAAGCAGGACCTTCAATATAGGTGTCCTGGTTTCCGACATAACCAACCGTTTTTGCGCATTGCTTGTCAGGGGTATTGAAGCTGGGCTTTCCGCCCGCGGATACCGCATGCTCCTGTGCAACGGCGCAAATGAGCTGCAAAAGGAAATAGGCATAATCTCCTCGATGAGGGAGAAGATAGACGCCCTCATAGTTTTTCCGACTACATCAAACGCCCTGAATCCCGAATATGCAAGTTCCCTCATGGAACTGGAGAGGAAAACGAAAATACCTTTTGTCTTTGTCAATATGGCTGTCGGCGGATTGGGCGGGAATTTTGTCGGATTTGACGAATATGGCGCCATTACCGATGTGACGGCCTCCCTGATTCAGAAGGTGCCGGACAGGCGGGTCATATATCTAGGACAGGCAGGAAGCATAATAGGCGCCCAAAGATTTCTCGGTTTTGAAGACGCCCTTCTCAAATTGAAAGTGCCTGTGGAAAAGGTGGGCATCCATTATTTTTCCAACAAGTTCAGAAACTCCTTCGCCCAGGTGATGGCGGAAGTCAGGAACACCCCTTCAATTATCATTGCGGCGAATCCGGATCTGCTTCTGGATCTGATAAATATCGTGCGCCGGAAAAACATGCGCATCCCAGACGACATAATTGTCGCAGGCGTAGTCGAGGAGGATTACCGGAACTATCTGGACGCACCAGTTGTCGCACTGGTGAAGCCTTCGACGGAAATAGGAGGCAAGGCCGCCCGGATGGCGCTTGATATCCTGTCTGGGGCGAAAGAGACCAATTCATGCCGCCTGAAACTGGCAGTCAGAATTCCCGACGAAGTCAGGAAGTTTTTGGCGGCTTCAGCTTCTGCAAAATAGCCGCCGCTCCTTCGCTCCCGAAGAATTTAGTAGCTGGAACTCCGGCTTTCTCCTAGAATAAAATGATTCTCCCCTGAAAAGGATATCGATATACGTGCTTTTTTTCCGTATAATTATTTGTTTGCCGTTGACTTTTGTCCGGACTTATCATATAATTTATTGTAACTGAATTATAGTTATTGTATATACATTATATGCATGCTAGACAACGACAGTGCTTTGTCATTTATGAAAAAACTGGAAAATATTATGGGAATGAGCATCATCGGTAGTCGTGACATCTTAATCGCCTGTCTGCTCGGAACACTGTCTTGCAGCGCCATGGGGGACAGTCCGAAGCGGGCAATGCCCTTCCTGTGCAAAAATTCAGTTGTGACGGAGGCGCCGGATCAGAAGCAGTTGCTTCAAGACGTCGGCAATCCCAAAGTCAATGAGAGGAAAATACTGTTCGGTGATTTGAAATGATGATAAAGCCTTTACAGCCGTCGCCTGAATGGCAAAAAGTGACCCGGGATTTCACCGTCAACAGTTCCAGCCAGGATGAAGCCGTCACCATCGCCCTGCGTTCTCATTACTATAAGACGGACGAGAAAATATGGTTTGACGATGCGCGTGTTGAATTGCTTTCGACAATAGGAATGGCCGGAAAATAACAAAAAAGAAGGAGGGATTTTAAAATGAAAGACTGTCAATGCAACCACAGAAGAACGGATTGCGAAAGAAAACTTCGGAATAACCCAGGATGTAAAATATTTGCGTTCTGGAAATATTTTACCCTCATTGAGCTCCTGGTTGTAATCGCGATCATCGCCATCCTGGCGTCTATGCTGCTTCCCGCCCTAAGCACTGTCCGCAAGTCCGCGAAAGCCATTTCCTGCACCAACAACCTGAAACAGATCAGCACCGTGATTCAACTGTATGCGATGGACTTCAACGACTATATCTGCCACTACCGGGACGCGACCAACGAATACATCCCTCTGACGCTGAGCAAAAACAACTATCTGCTTACACCGTTCAAATATAATGAAACCGCCAAATATTATACCCCAAATACATGGCTGTGCCCGGGGCTGGATACGGATAGATACCTGCCGATAAAGGATGTGGCGGTCGGTGCATTCTCCTCATACACCATCAACCCACAGGGCAATACGGTCGGCTTGTTTTTCAAAAACGGCACGGCGGGAAGCAAATATATAAAGCATATGCAGCTTACCACTCCGACTTCGGCGCTCCTGTTCGCGGACAGTCTGCCTGAGCTGAACGGCGGCGCATATCAGGGTCGCCTTGACGGGCTGGGTTATCTGGATTACCGCCATTCGCGGCAATGCAACTTCCTGTATGCCGACGGGCATGTAGACCCTGTGCCCATGTATGAGAGGGTGGAATTATATGCCGGCGCAAAAATGTATTTATTCCGAAACGGCAAAACTACTGCATGGTAGTCGCATTTAGCGGTGCAAAAGGTTTACTTGCTGGAAAGCAATTGAAAGGGAAAGCAGTGTCATGATAACATCTTTGGCATATAAGGGGGCGCTTGTCACAAATACCGCCATTCCCGGAGAGCGCAAATGCGATTCAGTGGTTCCGACCCATCCGGCAATCATCCAGGCCAGCCGTAAGCGCTGGATTGTATTTTTCTCCACGCTGGATCTCAGAGGATGGGACGGCGTAAAAAGCATAGTCTACCAGTTGCGTTCAAATGCCCCGGACGGACCCGTCATCAGGGAGGGCCTTATTGTCTCTTCGGAGGACAACTGGGAACTGCCCGGCGTCAATGCTCTTTTTTCAAAACGCTGCGGCACCCCGGTAGTTTTCGGCGTGCCCAAAGGCGCGGTCTCCAGCGGCAGGCTACTGGAAAACGGGAATCTGTTTGTACTGAAATGGTACAGGAGCGCGTTCCTGAAACGCGGCGACGGAGTAGTGTTAAGCTCCTGGCACGCGGGACATTGGAAGAAAGAGGACAGTTTGCTCAGGGAGGCCGCCATTAAATCGATACGCCTTGAATGGCTGCAGTTCCGACTAAATGAAAATGAGGATGACATCGAGATCGTCTGCGGCCCGGAACTTGTCTGTCAGAAAGGTTATGGCGGGGATGATGAGTTTTCGAGCCTCGGAGGCGGGTATACGATGATACACGCCCTCACCCCGCCGGCGCCTGAAAACGACACTCATATGCAGTGGATTGAATATGACACATTTGAGAAAGTGTCGTTAACTCATCCTTACCCACCGCATGGGCGAGTCGCTCCGGTACGCTATGTGTTCAACAGGGAAAAGCGGCTTTACGAGTGGGTAGACACCGGAAAACTCATTGGTATTGAAGGCAGGGTGATCGGAGAGGCCAGCATAATCAAAAACGATCATGGATGGATAATCGCCTGCAGGGATTTTTCAACCGACGGTGTGACGTGCTGGATTAAAACGGGGCATCCGTTTGAAAGCGCCGAAACTGAAATTCATTTTTCAACGCCGGACGAAGGCCCCAGGCAGGGACCGCGACATGTATATCTTTGCGCTGACGGGACAGTCAGGATGTTCGGAAATGAATCGCCTCTTCGGAATCCGTGCCGGAATCCGCTTTTCGTATGGGATATAGGGGACCGGGATTTTTCGTTTTCAAACCGGAAAACAGTTTTGGATGCCCGGGCGGAAGGATTGCCTTTTTCAAATCCCTATGTTGATTTTTGCAAACTCTCCCCTCTCCAGGATAACCGCCAGCATCTGATATTCCGCTGCATCAACAGCCAGACAATCCGCGGCGCCTCAGCGCCGGCAATGCCTTCCGGACAGGAGCTTGACGCCTCGGGTATCCATTATGCCGAGATTACATATGACAGGGCTTTCCCTGACACCTGGAGTTTTAAATGAAGAGGGCTTTCTAATCTTATGGCTGCTGTAAAAATAACATTTATAGGTGGTGGTTCGTACCAGTGGGGTGTCGCGCTTGTCCGCGACATGCTCGTGACAAAAGGGCTTGACGGTTCCGAACTGGTGCTGATGGACATCAGTCCAGTCGGAGCTGAAGATGTCAGGAAAGCGTCCATGGCAGTTCAGGCAAGGACAAAAACCCGGTGGAGGATCAGTACGACCTCCAATCGCAAGTCCGCACTGCGGAATGCCGATTTCGTCATCCTCTGCATTTCCACCGGCGCCTTGGATTCGATGGAGCACGATCTGGAGATACCATTGAAATACGGAGTGCACCAGACAGTCGGCGACACTACGGGCCCTGGAGGCCTGAACCGCGCATTGCGCAACATACCGGTTTTCACCGATATCATGCGGGATGTGAACTCCATCTGCCCGGATGCGTGGGTGATGAATCTCACAAACCCCATGACTACTCTTACCGACGCTGTGCTGCGGTCCAGTCTTTCCGGAAGGGCGGTCGGGCTATGTCATGAAATCTACGGCGGGCGCAGTTTCATATCTTACCTGCTGGGGATCAATCCTGATGAGCCAAGTTTTAAAGTCTGTTCCGCCGGCATCAATCACTGTATCTGGATGCTCGGTGCTTCCTGTTACGGGGAGAATCTGATCCCGAAGATCAAGGCGGCGGTCACGGACAAGGAACTTGCCTGGTCTGGCGCAAAAAAACTTTTGAAGAAGAATGATTTTGAAAACTTCTGGAAGGGTACCGCCGTCAAGCGCGGGCTTATGCGGATGACCGGGGTATTGCCGCTGGCAGGCGACCGGCACACAGTTGAATTTTTCGGGCATTTCACAAATGATCCGACGCTTGTCCCGGACTATTGGGGCACCCGCTTCACTACCATAACGGACCGGCGCGAGAAATGGCTTCCGAGAATGAAAAAGAAAACTCTGGATATTGCATCCGGCAGGGAGAAAATCGAACTGCGATGTTCTCATGAGCCGGTTGCGCCAATCATGGACGCCATCGTCAACAGCCGTACATACCATCTGGAGGCGGGCAACCTGCGCAACATCGGGCAGATCCCGAATCTCCCCATGGGTGCGGTGGTGGAGACACCATGTATTGTCAGCTCTGACGGCATTCGTCCCGTCGCCGTTGGAAAAATGCCCTCGGCCGTGGCGGCAGTCCTCGCGGGGCATTGCCACCGCCAGCAGATGATCGTCGATGCGGCGATGAACGCCGACAGGGATCTCGCACTGGCCGCACTGATCTCTGATCCGATGGTGCAGGACGCCTCGACCGTCTCACAGATGCTAACGGAGATGATGGAGGCGACCGCACAATGGCTGCCTCAATTTTATCCGAAGGGGCTGAAAAGGAAGACAAGGCCAATAATGAAACGGTCTGCGCCGGCGGCACAGGCATCTCCAAAATTGGGCATGGAAAACATGCCGGATGAGATTGCGAAACGCTGACAGGACCGGTTTAGCGGAGCAGATCAACAATTTTATAAGGAAGGTTCGGATAACATGAACTCAATGCAGAAAAAAAACACGTTTGTCTCATCGGCGGTGTGCTTGCGAGAAAGTATGGCGTTTTCGATTAAAATGCCTCCCGAGCCAGTTTCATCGAAACTGGCATGCTTAAAAGCATTGGTGGAACCAGGCACTGTGATTTTCCGCAAATGGCTAATCGGTTTTGTCGGATTGGCGGTTCCTACGGCATGCCTGTTTGCCCAGGAAAGCGTGTTTTCGGATGGGGACTTCGAATCGCCGCCGAAACACGGCTCTTCCGCAATATCATTCATAACAGGAGCCTGGTTTGTTTTTTACAATAAATGCGAAGCTTCCCAAGCCAGTGTCTCGCTTGACAGCGTACAAAAACACGGCGGGGAGAACAGCGTGAGTGTGCGTGGTGTCACACAGCCGGGAGGCAGTGCCGGAATAGCGCACGAGGTCGCGGTGTATGCAGGTGAAAAATATGAGCTCTCATTCTGGTACCGCACTGATCTCACCAAAGGCAATGCGGTGCTCTTGGTCACTCATCTGAAAGAGAAAACCCGGGTGGAGATTCCGGCTTCAGGGGAATGGAAGGAATTCAAATATGCGTTCACCATTGAATTTCCGCAGTCGAAAACTGAGGGGACAATATCGGTGCGCCTCGGACTGTTCAACGCCGATATGACCGGGCAAGTCTGGTTTGACGATGTTGTCCTTAGGAAATTACCGTAACAATCCGGACAGGATGGGATTGTCCGCTTTGTTGCGGCAGGTTGAAAATAATAACCGTCCAATAGATAAGGGAGATGAGGGTAAAATGGGAAAACTTGGGAATAAAAGGGGCTGGTTTGACAGAATGAGGATGATTGCCGCCGCATGTGCCATGATGTCGGTGACGGTTTCAGCCGCAGATGCGAAGCCTGACCGGCTGATGCCGTTCATCTGCCGGGATGCCGTGGTTAGGGAGTCGCCTGAGAAGACGGTTCTGGCCGGCAAGGAAAAAGCCGTTGTTATAATATCCGGAAAGGCGGCGGTCGATGCAAGTGAGAAATTCAACAACGAACAGATTGACAAGGCCTCCAAGACGCTTGAGAAATGGCTTGTGAAAATCTCAGGCGCAAAGGTGTCCGTTGCTAAAGAGGCCGGGAACGGGGCGCGTCGGATTTTCATCCACAGCACGGGTGCCCCGTCGGCTGTTTTCCCGGAACTCGGAAAGGCCGACGCCCACGGGTTCGTAATTGCCGTAAAAGACGGCGATCTGCACATTGTAGGCGCTTCAGGCGTGGGCACCCTTTACGGAGTGTGGTTTTTCCTGCAGAACTACTGCGGTGTCCGGATCCTGATGGAAGGCGATTTGGGTGAAGTCTACTCCAAGCGGGACAATATCGAGATTCCGAGGGATTTGCATGTCTTCAATCCCGGACCCGATTTCCTGTTGCGGATCCACAGCGGTACCGGGGGGCTGGACATGGGGGCATGGCTTGCCGATTTCGGGGCCTCCCAGCGCTTCCAGTACCATCACAACACTCCGGCCATTTATGATCCCGTAAGATTCGGGAAGGCTCATCCCGAGTGGTATCCGATTTACAAGGGGGATCGGTTCATACCGAAAATGAAAGTCAGCGGCTGGGAACCGAATTTTTCCGATCCCGGAGTGGTTGCCCGCGCCATTGAATATGCCGACGAGATGTTCAAGGCCGATCCGAACCTTAAGTCCGTCTCCCTTACTCCAAACGACGATCAGAACTGGTCGGAGACAGACTTGGCGGAGGCTAAAAAGCAAGGTGTGGGGATGAACGAGATCTATTTTGACTTCGTGAACAAGGTCGCCCGCCATGTGAAGAAGAACTGGCCCGGGCGGTATGTGGCCTTCCTCCTGAATTATCATTTTCAGGATCCTCCCCGTAAGCCGATGGAGGACAATGTGATGGGATTCATAATGGATCAAAAGGGGAATATTGAGGACGATTTGAAGAAATGGGGGCCTGCGATTAGGAATTTCGGCTGTTACCAGTGGATTTACGGTTCGGCCTATCCATTTCCAAACCATTATCCGCACGCTTTTCAGGATTTCCTCAAGCTGCTTTACAGGCACGGGGCAAAGGCGCTTAAGACCGAATTCTACGATGTGCCCATAAACGGCAGCCCGCGACTATGGGTGATCTCGAACCTGCTGTGGAATGTCGACGCCGACGTGGACGCCCTTCTAAGGGATTATTTTGAACGCATGTACGGAAAGGAGGCGGCTCCGGCCATGTCCCGCTACTGGTCCCAGTGGGAGCAGGTGTATGAAAGGCGGCGGACGCCTGAGAACTTCAACCTGGTCGACCGCAAGGACGGAGAGGCGAAATTCAACCCTATCACGGACAAGGACATCGAGATGCTCGGCCAGCTGCTCAACGAGGGAATGTCTAAAGTCGTGGGGGAAGATAATCGCAGGCGCATTGAATTAACGGCCGCCACATTCGGCCGTTCAACTCATTATTTTGAAATGTGCAAGCATCTCAAACCGTTGCGCCAGCTTAAGGACAAACCCGAATTCGCCAATCTTGAGCAGGCTGAAAAAATGCTCGGCACAGCGGCCTCTTTCATGAATGAGGAAGAGTCTGTCTATGCATGGAACGTGGCGAAGATCGAACCAGAACCGGCGCTGGTTTATTGCAGCACAGCCGACGGAAAGGGGAGGAATCCCTGGCCGTGGAAACCGTTCTACCTGCGGATGGATCCGAGGATTATCCATATAACATCCCCTGACAAAGACTGGGTTGCCGTGGACAGGAAAATCAACATGATAGCCCAATACATAAGTTCCCAGCGGCTGAAAAACGCTTCGGCCCGGGATGTCGCGGAGTATTGGAAAAAGCGGATGGATGACTCCCCCATCTTAAAACCATATGCCGAGTCGGAGCGCCTGCGCCTGCTGCATCCTGATGCCCCGCTGTCCAATGTAGTCCGCAACGGGTCTTTCGAAGTGGCCGGAGATCCCGGAACACCGGAGGCCAAACAGCTTTTGGCGGACATGCGGTCCAACAAGATCAACTGGGCCGACTGCGATCATTTCACCATGCCCGGCGTGGTGTGCGAAGGATGGAACGCCATTCAGAACCGCGAGATCAGGCCGGTCAAGGCAGTATTGGACGGCGATGTCAAAAAAAGTGAAAACGTGTCGCTCCGCGTCCAATATGCCGGTCAGAACATGGGAGGGGTCGCCACCCGCGTGACGCTTCCCGACCCGAATTCCCGCTACCGCCTGTCTTTCTGGTACAGGACGACCAAGAACACCCAGGTGATGTGTTACTACATGTTTTACCAGGTGCGGCACACTCCTTACGGCTCATCCCTGAAGCCGGCAAGCGAGGAATGGAAAAAAGTGGAGATTGAACTCCCCTTCAATCATACTATTCTACCGCTTGAGACTGCCGACATGAGCCTGTGCCTCGGCATCTGGTCGGGAAATCAGGAATCCACGGCCTGGTTTGACGATGTCCGGATCGAGAGGCTCTCGCCGGCCGGACTGGAGAAAAAATAAGCGGTTTTTCTCGCTTGCAAACCTATGGGGTTTCCTATATGAAGATCCCCTTAACTTAAACCGCAGGAAGCATGATTTGAGCATGGAAATAAGGAGAACATCTCGGAAAGCCATTCCGGTCTTTCAAAAATATTCCGCCGGCCGACGCGGACGGCACATGCGGATTTTCAGAGGTTCCCCAAAATGGAATGCCGTCTTATCCGGAATCCTGCTTATGTATGCGGTTTGCAGTTCGGATGGGGTGGAACCCGCTGCGGGAACGTCAATTCTTCCCGTAAAAGGGGTTAAGGATTCAGTGCAACAGGAAGAGTTGCAGCTGAAGCCGGAGTTCGTCCCTATCAGGGAGCTTATCGACGGGAAAAAGCCTTTGAAATGGCTGTTCATGGGTGACAGCATCACCATGGGATCTGGCACAACCTTCGGATACCGCGACTACACGCAGCTCTTTGCCGAGCATGTCCGCATGGAGATGGGACGCAAGCAGGATATTGTGATAAACTCAGGGGTCAGCGGCGACAATACGAACAGGCTCCTCAGCGGCTTCGACTGGCGCGTAAAGCAGTTTCAGCCGGACGTGGTTTTCCTGATGGTCGGCATGAACGACTGCACCATCAACGACCCAAAACGCTCCGTCTCGCGGAAGGACTTCCGTGCCAATCTGGAGAAAATGGTCAAACTTGTCAGGGATATTCCCTCGTGCAAACTGATTCTACAGACCACCTGCCCGATACTTCCCGGCTCCACACCTGAACGCGAACCGCAATTTGAAGAGTACATGAACATCATCAGGGAAGTGGCCAAAGCTAACGCCTGTCCGCTTGTTGACCACACGAAATTCTGGTGTGAGGCGGCCAAGAGCAATCCCGCCGTCCACTACTTCTGGATGGGACACGCCTACCATCCCAATCAATTCGGACACAGGGTCTTCGCTGAACTGATATTCAAGGAGCTGGGAATTTTCAACCCAGAGGATCCGAAAGCCTACACATGCAGGTTCTTTCACCCATGAGAAAAGCAGAGGTTCAGACAATGACGAAAACAGCGTTTGTCAATCAGCAATGGCGTATGTGGGGTATGTGGGAACCGAAGATGTTCCTGCAACGCCGGGGCGATGGGGCTGTAATGGACGTGGACGCTCTTTGGGATGAATGCCACAGCGACAAAATGATTGAACGTATGAAAACCCTTGGCATCAACCTTTGCCATATCCATTTCCACAAGGGCTATGGTTTGGAACACGAACGCGAATCCATTGCTGAGGCTGCGAATTTCGCAGGACGCCTTCATCTACATGGAATCAGGGTGGGGACGTATATCGGCTGCACCTTTTTTACGGAGACGTTCCGACATCCGCGCCTTGACGAGATGCTTACGCAGAACGGGCACTCCGGCTGGAGCGGTTCCCAGTATTTCCGGAAGCATTGGTGCTACAACAGTCCGGTGAGTCAGGAGTATTTCAAGGAGGTGATCAGGATCGCCATCGAGGAGGTCGATGCCGACGTGCTTCATTTCGACCACTCCTGGTCTTTTGTCCAGGATCGCCTCTGCCATTGCAAGTATTGCGTTGAGGGTTTTCATCGGTATCTGTGCGAGGGGAATCCTGAGCTTGTGGGGATAGCCGGCTATGAGCGAGCCGGGTTGATAGAGCCGCCCCCGCCGGGGAACGGGGCGTATCTTGCCACGGTCAAGGAGATGCGCGAGCCTGGGGCGATGGGATGGCTCCTCTATCATGCGGATGCCGGGGTGGAGGCCATGCGTTCGCTAGTGGAGCATGCTAGGAATCTCAAGCCGGATGTGGGGATTTTCTTTAACCCGGCCTGCTTCTGCGGCATAACACCGTTCGCTTATGCGTCCAATGATTTCGAAAAACTTGCCCTTGCAGACATGGCCGGTGTTGAGGACTCCCTGGAGAATCCGGTTGGCGTGACTGAGGACGGAATGCCGGTCTCCCGTTTCCGCGCCTACAAGGCGGGCTTGCGGACGCGCTGCCGCATCATGTGTTACACTGTAGAACATGGCAGGCGCAATACCCTGCTTATGGCCGAGGCCGCGGCGTTCAGCTACGCCTCATTGGGATGTCTCGGCATGGTCCAGCAGAAGAACCACCTGCTCACCGAGCCTGCTGACGAGAAGATGCTCCGTTATCTTGTGGATTGCGAACACCTGTTTGTCGACCGCGAGCCGTGGCACCATGTCGCCGTACTGCGACATCACAGGAGCGAAATACTCAACCCCTTCCCATGCGCACTGTCGCCGTACGTCGTCGAGCAGATGCTCTTCGAGCGACACATACCCTTTGCCATAATCCACCAGGGCGAGTTGCGCAAGGATATTTTGAGCAGGGAATTCGACATCCTGATCCTGCCTGACTGCAAATGCCTGTCCGACGTAGAGCTCATGGAGATCGAGCGCTTTGTGGAAAATGGCGGACGGCTCCTTTCAATCGGCATGACGGCTACCGCCACTCCAAACAACCAGTTCCGTCCGGCATGGGGTCTGGGAAAGATATTCAACCGCCAACTTTTGTCCAATCCCTGCGAGGTCATCTACGAAGAAATAGCCGCTTCACAGACCGCCATGCGTGCTGATGTCAAAAAAAACGGACGTCTTGACGCCTCCTTTGGCAACGGGCGGGCAATTCATCTCCCGCCGCTCAAATTCCACCAGCCGGCCAAGGACGAAGTCCATACGTGGTTCGGCTATCCATGGTTCTATCACCCCTATTGGCGCTCTCCGTCCGATGTCCAGGAGTTTGACAGCGCCATGTCGGAACTAGTCGGAGATCGCTGGCGGGTGCGTACCAATGCCCCTCGTCATGTCGGCATGGAGTTTTTCCGGATCGAAAACGGATTTCGCGTCTTCCTGATTAACTACAGTCCGAATGTCACCAAACCGTTCAAACTTGCTATCCGAACCGGCTCCGCCAGGCGCACAGGCAAAGTATTTTGGGAGTCTCCGGAGTTGTCAACCGAAATTTTATGGCATGAGGAGGAAGGTGCTATTGTCATGGAAATGCCTCAGCTGAATATGCTGGGCATTTTGACACTGAACGAGGATAACACCGGATTTAAAACTTGAAACACAGCGACAGTAAAACATGAGGAAAATATTATGACCACTCTTAAGATTGGAAGCATTAATGCAGCCACTCCCACTCCTTTGAAGCCGGATGGAAGCTTCGACAAGGCCTCGGCGAAAAAACTCTGCAACCGCTGGAGGGACATCGGTCTTGACGGCGTCTTTGTCCTTGGCAGCATGGGTGAAGGGCCTTTGCTGTCCGATGAGGTGCGCAACGCGTGGGTCGAGACGGCGCTTCAGGAGGCTGGGGACAGCTTGACCATATTTGCCGGCGCTGCCGATGTCTCGATGCAGCGCATGAGGGAGCGTGCCGTCCGATATGCGAAAATGGGGGCGCACTGCGTGGTGCTCTGTATTCCGCCAAAACTCTCCCCAGCCCAGGCGGTGGCGGATGTGAAGGCGGTGGCGGATGTTTGTCCGTCCCCGTGCGCCTACTACGACATACCCGAGAACACTGGAACACCATTGGTTCTCAATGAAATATTCGACATCCTGTCGCATGGAAACATCAAAGTCTGCAAGGACAGCAGCGGCAGCTCCCTGATCAACAGGGCGCTCAACATGCCGGAGATCAAACCCAGGGATGTGTTCATGATGGACGGAAACGAATACCAGACACCCTATAGCAGGCTGCTCGGTTACGACGGTGTGCTGCATGGCGGCGGTGTCCTCACAGGCCACTGGGTGCGGAAGATTTGGGATCTCATGGGACAGGGAAAGATCTCTGAGGCGATGGAGCTTGACCGCCGCAAATCCCTGTTCATTGCCAAGGTGTACAACCGTTTCAGCCGTCCGCTCCAGAACGCCGTTGGACAGAAGTACGCCCTGCAATTGCTTGGGGCGTTGGACAATGCGGCGGTTGTCAACGGGCAAACCCTTGACGACAATGGACGCGCCCGCATCAAGGAAGCGGTGGCGGAATACCGGGATTTAATAGGTTAAAAACAGGAGAGGCAAGGGTTATGTCGAAAATTCGTATTGCAGTGGTGGGATGTGGTGCTCTGGCCAAAGGAACTCATCTGAAACATTGTCAGATGGATGAGGATATCACATTGCAGGTGGTCTGTGACACAGATTTGGAGAATTTAAAGTATTGCCAAAAACAATTTGGCGCGGTCCGTGCCGAAAGCGATTGGCGCAAGGTCATTGAAGCCAAGGATGTGGATCTGTGCGTTTTGGCCACTCATCAGACTTTCCGGGGTGAATTTATCATCCCTGCATTGAAAGCCGGAAAACCGGTTTACACGGAAAAACCCCTCGCCCCCGACGTTGATGAGATGATGGAAATCCTCAAAGTGACAAGAGAAACAAAGGTCCCGGTTTGTGTTGGTCACAATCGACGCAGCAGTCCGGCGATGCTGGAGTTCAAACGCCTCGTAGAAAAGGCCAAAGCCAGACGGGATGGGGCATTGGGGCATACCGTAACTAACTATGTCGGCACCCGCGAGCGCATCCCGGAAGAGAATGCCATGCAGTTGTTCATGAGGATAAATGATGATTCCCGCTCATGGAAGAACTGGGTTTTTTGGGATCGTCAGGGCATCATGTTCGGGGAAATGGTGCATTTCATTGATATTGCCATGTGGATGAATGATGCAAAGCCAGTTCGCGCCTTTGCGGAGGGATCGCCCCGGGGGAATTTCACCTTGCTGCTGCGTTTCAATGACGGCTCTTTAACCACGATGGTTCACTCTATGGTAGGGAATTTCGATTATCCAAAGGAGTTGTTCGAATTCACCGCCAACTATTACACAGTCACAATGGACCAGCATTTCGAGGTGAAGCAAAGCGGATTCCCTGACGAGCAAAGTGTGCGGACATTCCCGTATGCGGTAGATTGGGCGAATCGGTACAAGGGGATGCCGGGCTATTTTCAGGCCAGAGATGAAGAATTGGTCCGTGCAAAAAAAGATGGCGATGCAGCCCGTTGGCTGAATGTGGAGAAGGGACACCGCTCGCACCTGAAACGTTTTATCGCCCACGTCCGGGGCAAAGGCGAAAATCCATGTCCGGTTGATTCCGCCATCGCGGTAAATAAAATAGCCCTGAAATTTTTGGAGTCGGCAAAACTGGGTCTGCCAGTCGCCGTCAATCCCGAGGACTGGCATTTGCCGGAGTGAAAAACACCGTCATCCTGCAGGATGACGTAGGAATGGATTTTTGGAATAAAATTTATAATTCAAGGTCATGCAGAAATGAAAACAACTGATGTGAAGATTTGCCAAGTGGAAATCGGGTTTATCCCGGTAATCTTGCGGATACCCCTGAAATTTGGGGCTGAAACAATAATTTCCGGCACTTGCGCCCGAGTTAAAATGTCTGTTGAAAACAAGCTGGGGAACACCGCCTGTGGGTACGGAGAAACCCCTTTAAGTGTCGGCTGGGCGTGGCCTAGTCAGAGTTTGGGTTTTCTGTACCGGGAAAACCGGATGATTGCCTACTGCCAAAAATTGGTTTCACAATGGCAGAAATGCGACTTGAGCGGACATGCGATGGAAATCGGTTATGATTTTAATGAACAGATATTGCCGAAGGTGGATACCGATATTCCTCATTTGGTTCAGTTGATCTGCAATTCGGCTTTTGATCTGGCATTGCACGACGCCTATGGCAAAGTCAATGACATCTCCAGTTACAGCAGCTACAATTCCAAATACATGAATCATGATTTGGAGTATTATTTGGAGGACAATCGTTTCGCAGGCAGATACCCCGAAAATTACCTGCTCGGAAAGCCGTTGCTCAAACTCCCTGTCTGGCACCTTGTCGGCGGCAAAGACCTGCTGACTGAGGAGGAGTTGACCGGAAACGAACCACAGGACGGATATCCGGTGATCCTTACGGATTGGATCAGGCGTGACGGTCTGAAGTGTCTCAAGATCAAACTTGCCGGCACTGACAGTCAGTGGGATTACCAGCGCATACTGGATGTAGGGAAAATAGCGATTGAATATAAGGTGAATTATCTGTCTGCGGATTTCAACTGTCTGGTCAAATCCCCCCAATATGTCAATGATATCCTGGATTTATTGATGATTGAGGCTCCTGAAATCTATGGGAAAATACTTTACGTTGAACAGCCGTTCCCATATGATTTGGAGGCCAACCGCATCGATGTCCATTCCGTATCCAGCCGGAAACCGCTCTTTATGGATGAGAGCGCACATGACTGGCGTTTTGTTAAACTGGGTTATGAGCTAGGGTGGACAGGAGTCGCCCTAAAAGTTTGCAAAACGCAAACCGGAGCTTTGCTGTCAGCGGCCTGGGCAAAAGAACATGGCATGGCACTGATGGTGCAGGATTTGACTAATCCGATGCTGGCGATGATTCCGCATGTCCAACTGGCAAGCAGGGTCGGAACAATTATGGGGATAGAATGCAATGCGCCGCAATTTTACCCTGCGGCTTCGGAAATCCAGGAAAGAAACCATCCTTATTTGTATCGGCGCCGCAACGGAGTCGTCGATTTGTCTACGTTAGGTGACAAGGGATTGGGCTACAAGGAAGAGGATCTGCAATAAAGGAGGAAGTACCTATGCATAAGCTGGAATCAGATTGCGACTACAGGGATTGGTTCAGGGAAGCCACATTTGGAATGTTTATACACTGGGGCCTGTATGCCATCCCGGCAGGCACCTGGAAAGGAATTGATAATCCGTCCATATCCGAATGGACCATGCACAAGTTTAAAATTCCGGTTTCTGAATATGAGAACCTTGCCAGAAAATTCAACCCTATGGAATTTGACGCCGGAAGATGGGTGAAGATCGCGCGGGATGCCGGCATGAAATATATCGTTTTCACGGCAAAGCATCATGACGGCTTCGCAATGTTCCATTCAAAGTTTGACAAGTTTAACGTGGTTGACGCAACGCCGTTTAAAAGAGATCCGCTGCAGGAACTTGCAGACGCGTGCAGGGAGGCCGGAATAAGGTTGGGTATTTATTATTCGCACGATCAGGACTGGCATGAACGCGGCGGCTCAGGCAATTTCTGGGATTTCAAAAAGAGAACGGATGTAAACAAGCTCGAAGGCAATATTGCCTGGCCTGAGGAATGGAAGGTGTTTGGACCACTCGACAGATCGGATCCGATTCTCGAAGAAAAATATCTGAAAGACATTCCTGACGAAATATGCGTCGGAGATAAAAGACTGAGGGGAAATTCTGAAATATTTAATAAAGGGAGTTTTGACTTCGGCAAATATTTCAAGAATGCAGCCTCTCGGATAAATAAGGTGGCTTACGCTTTTACAAGAATAAGCGTCCCGCATGACACCACGATTTCGGTCGGGGCCGGCGCTGACTGGTGGATGGAATGGTTCTTGAATGGAAAACATGTGATGGACACCTTGGCAAAAGGCAATGAATACAGTTCCTTTTCCATAAGCAATCATGTGTTCAACTTAAAATTGAAAAAAGGCGAGAATGTCCTTGCGGTGCGTTTCATCAGCGGTTCGGGTTCATCCGTGCTTGTTACTGGCGGGCCAGGAGAGCTGAAGAAAAACGGATGGTCGCCGGTTCCAGGCTTGGATCCCGACACGCTGTTTTCGGAGTATCTAGAGAAAAAAGTAAAAATGCAACTGAAAGAACTGCTGACCAATTACGGTCCGGTTTCAATACTGTGGTTTGACACCCCAAGAACCATTAAGGCGGAACAGAGCAGAAATTTGGCTGATTTTGTCCATTCAATCCAGCCTGATTGCCTTGTCAGCGGCAGGGTCGGGCACAATATGGGAGATTATGAGTCTTTAGGGGATAACAAATTGCCGGACGGTGTTTTAAGCGGGATTTGGGAGGGAGTCGGGACGACAAATACAAGCTGGGGTTTTAAGGCGAACGACCGGGAATGGAAGTCTTCCCGGCATCTGCTGGAAACACTGGTCAACCTTGTAAGTAAAAACGCGAATTATCTTCTAAACGTCGGTCCCGACGCGAACGGTGCGGTTCCGCTTCCCGCAGTGAGGAACCTCAGAATCATCGGTCGCTGGCTGAAGATTAACGGGGAGGCGGTTTATGGCGCTTCACCTGTCGATATTAACCCTGATTTCTTCCCGTGGGGAAAACTGACCCGGAAAAATAAAAGGCTTTTTATTATTGTGCTTAAGCGGCCGGAAAGCGGATCTTTGCTCCTGTATGGGCTTAGGAATAAGGTGAAGGATATTCATTTGCTTGGCGATAAGAAAACAGCACTGAGCTTTAATGAAACCCACAGGAGAACCTTGGACTGTCATAAACTGGAAATAAAACTTTTATGCAAGAAAAGGGATGTGTTGCCAGTAGTGATTGCCATTGATGCAGACGGTGAAATTAATTTGAATGCCAGCGCTTATCATAATTGAGCTGAGGCAGATGAAAACAAAACAACGAAGGAGATAATGACATGAGATACAAAATATTGAATATGGCCGACATTTCAATTTGCCCGCATGTCTTCGATGTTTTAAATGATATCGCGGACACCGTCACTTTAAATCCCGATTTAAAGACTTTGCAAGGGAATATCCGGGATTATGACGTCTATTTCGCATCCCTGAAATTAGTCCTTGGCAAGAGTATTCTGGACAGGGCGGAGAAGCTGAAGTTGATAGCCACCCCGTCTACGGGAACGGACCATATTGACGTGGAGTATGCAAAATCGAAGGGGATTGAGATAATTTCCCTTAAAGATGACACGGAGTTTCTTGACGGTGTTACGGCGACCGCCGAACTGGCCTGGGGTCTTCTGCTGGCGGCGATCCGGAGAATCCCATGGGCATCTGATGCGGCAGAGGACGGGATCTGGGCGAGAGATTTGTTCAGGGGACATCAGCTTGCCGGCAAGACCCTTGGCATTATCGGGTATGGCAGGCTGGGGCGCATGGTTGCCCAATACGGCAAGGCGTTCCGCATGAATGTCGTTGCCTGCGATGTGCGGGACGTCAGGCCTGAGGAACATGTGAAAATGCTTTCGATGGATGAGCTGTTGAAAATTTCAGACGTGATTTTGATACACATACACCTGACTCCGGAGAACAGGGGGATAATAAACCGGGATTCATTCGGTAAAATGAAGATCGGAGCCGTCCTGATAAACACAAGCCGCGGCGCGGTTATTGACGAGGATGCTTTCCTGGATGTGCTGGAAAGCGGCCAGCTTCTGGCGGCCGGCATAGATGTGATTGACGGCGAATGGAATGACAATCTCAGAGAACACCCGCTTATCCGTTATGCCCGGACCCATGACAACCTCGTGATCACCCCCCATGTGGGAGGGGTGACTTTTGAATCGCAGACCATGGGGCTGGAACACGCCATAAGCAAACTTAAATCGGCATTAACTGGAAGTCATTAAAACTGGAGATTGGAAATGAAAGTTCGTAAAATATCAAACAGCCGTTATTATTCAATTATCCTTCATGCCGGAAAACGTGCCATGGGCAGGATGGCCTTCGTGATCGCTGGGTCAACTGTTGTGCTGCTGATGTCGGCCTGCGGTGTTCAGGCAAAGCAGGAGGAGACTGCGCCCGCCAGGGAACCCATTGAGCTGACACTGCCGCCCGCCCTCTACGCCGTGCCAGGCGTCCCTGTGGGTTTTTTCTATCGCAATATCGTCCGGCCACTCGATCTCAATGGCCTTATTTTTTCCGTGACTTGCCGCATCGGCAAAGATGACGGTAAGCGTTGGCTCATCGTCGCCGACGAACAGGACGTCGGCGAGCATCCGCTCACCGTAGCGGTCAAGAACAAGGACGGACTGATCCTTGCTGAAGCAAAAACCGTGCTCCGCATAGTGCCGCGCAATGCGGGAAAACAGCAGACGGTGCGGATTCTAATCGTGGGCGACAGCCTGACAGGCAGAGGCGGCGGATACCCCTCAGTCATGGCGCAGCTTCTCGCGAAGCCCGGCAACCCGGAGTGGAGCATGCTGGGCACTCGGAACAGCCCGGAAATGCCGACCATCCGCACCGAGGGCTACCCCGGCTGGAAGTGGGAGGACTTCATGACGCGCTACGAGCCGAATCCAGATCCGAAAAACAAAAAAGTCAGCAGCCCCTTTGTCTATGCCGGTGCGGGCGGAGCGCCCGGACTTGACTTGGCACGATATGTCCGCGAACAGTGCGGCGGAAAACCTCCCGATATCGTGACTTTCCTGCTCGGGATAAATGACGCCTCCCGCCTGTACAGTTCTTCAGAGGCCGGACAGAACCGAGAAAAAATTGATCAGGGCGTCAAGGGCATTCTGGAAAATGCAGACAACTTGCTAAAAGCCTTCCGCGCCGTTATGCCCAAGGCTGCATTAGCTGTCGGCATTATTCCTCCCGCAAATGTCCGTGATGCGGCTTTTGCAGCCAACTTCCAGGGCAGCAGGACTGTGGCGGGCTGGAAAAAGATCCAGCACCGTGTCGCCCAGCTGATGATCGAACGGTTCAAGGACCGCGAGAAGGAGAATATCTTTCTTGTGCCCACGGAACTTTTTCTGGATCCCGAATCGGGTTTTCCGGATAACAATGCCGTACATCCCAATGCGACAGGACACGAACAGCTTGGCGTAACATTCTACAGTTGGATGAAATGGCGCCTGGCGCAGGAAGGAAAAGAACTGTGAGATGCATGTTATGTTGGAATGGATAAATCACATATGACCAATCGTGAAAAAATCATTAATGTCCTGAAACGGGGTTGTTTGAATGCTGCTCCTGTGTCAATAAGAATGGATCTGTGGCATAACCATGCGAAATCCCATAACCTGTTGCCCGGTGAAATAAAGGGTCTGACGTGTGAGGAAGTGGAGGACTATCTTGGTTTTTGCAGAGCCGCAAGATTTCGTGATTATTACAGTATCATATCGCCCTCCTGTACAAAGAGTACCGTGGAGAAGGGAGAGGATACGGTTATAAAATATACGTTTAAAAATAAAACACTGCTGTCGGTAAAAAGACAAACTCAGGAAATGAGGGAACAGGGAATTCAGTCCATTCTGATTGAGCACCCGGTAAAGGACATTGAAGACTATTCCCTTATGGAAACTTATTATCGTGGTGCAACTTTATCTCACAAGGAAAAGGAGTTTACCGAATTCGACAGGAAGACCGGCGACAAGGGGTTGCCTATGCTGATACTCAATTCCTGTCCCACTCATGAGGTGATTTTGAATTTCACCGGCTACGAGAAATTTTACATGGATTCTTTTGATTATCCCGATGTTGTCAGATCGCTTATCAGAACCATGGAAACGTTTTATAAGACGAAACTGTGGCCGGTTGCCGCAAGGTCTTCCGCCAAAGTGATATTACACGGGAACCACTTCAGCTGTAAAATGACCCCGATGCCTATTTTCAGAGAATACTTTGTCCCGTATTTCACCGAATTCTGTGACTTTATGCACAGGCATGGGAAGTATGTCGCATTTCATTCAGATGCGGATCTTGGCGAATTGAAGTCTTTAATTCCGGATATGGGATTTGATATTGCCGACTGCCTGGCGACTGCGCCTTTAGTGGAGGAGCAAATAGAAGATTATTTCAATGTCTGGAATGGGAAAGTCATTTGCTGGGGCGGTCTGCCAAGCACAATCTTTTCGCCTGAATATCCCATGACTGAATATAGGAAATATGTGGATGAACTGATTTCAAAAGCGGAAGGGCGAAATGATTTCATATTCGGAACCAGCGACAATGTGATGCCCTTTTCGCAATGGGAAAAAATCAGATATCTCGCGAAAAAGACGGAAACGCTTAAATAAGATGAAAGAATGCAGGAAACTGATATTTCGTGATCTCGTTCAATGCCGAAATGGTTATTTTTGAAAGTGGTTCCATTTTCATTCCATTGTTTTCTGAATTTTCATAAAGGTAATTCAGTTTGGAAGTGTTGCAAAGGCTTAAAAACAAAGTTGTTTCAAGAATTTATGGGTATGGATGGGGTATGTCTTTGCCTCGGATGGGTTCTATAACATTGTGCTGCGCATTCTCCCCATTAATATCTTGAATCAAGAAAGCCTTTAATCGCTCGCTTTGAGGTCGATGTAATTCTTCAAGATGAATGCAATATCTTCCAGATCGTGACTGCGCCTTTCCGGGGATTCATCCCATGCAATAAGTTTTAACAGAACAAGAGAAGGAGCAGATGCAATCTTCATCTTATCTCTCAGCCCTATATCTAAATCAAACGCATTACTGTACGCGATATCAAAACCCTTCACATTCATGATTACGTCATGTTCTGGAGGCCATGAGATGATACCTTCGTTATCAGTATTCGACCGTAATGGGTGACGTGCAGATGCTCCCGGAGACGCAACTCATATTTAGCGTTATCAGAACCTTGATCTTTCTTGTCAATCACTAGCCCCTCGTTCCTATCTTTATCGAAAGTGTTTATTTTCATGGCTTTTCAAACTGCATCACAGCCCGACAATATGAAATGCTGCGATACAATTCCGGGGGCTAGATCGTCAAGTATAACACCTCCTGCAATTAAAGCTCCATTAGAAGTATTTAATTACTGGATTCATCTTTCCCGAATATTATATTACCCTTGGTGCAGAAATGAGTCTTTGTCATAATTCGTAATTACAGGAGAAAACTATGAATGCTGAATTCAAGATCTCTAAAAAGGATTTTTATGACGAGGTGTGGTCTCAACCGATGATAAAGTTGGCCAAGAAATACGGAATTTCTGACGTTGCCTTGGCAAAGAGGTGCAGGAGTAGGAATATCCCAATGCCAGGGCATGGGTACTGGGCAAAAGTTCAGGCGGGAAAAAAGCCGCAGGTGTCTTTCCTGCGGCTGTATTTTATGGCTTTTTAGCCTCAAATATTGGCGGAGAGGGAGGGATTCGAACCCTCGGTACGGTGTAACCCGTACGACGGTTTAGCAAACCGTTACATTAGACCACTCTGCCACCTCTCCGATAGCTCTAATCAAGAAGCGATTATAACTGTAAAGCTGGTCAAAACTTCAGTTGTTTCATATCTGTAAAAGCTAGGTATTATAAATTAAAATTTAAAAAATACGAACGGGAAAAGATTTTATTTCAGCGAAAGACTGTAGTTATACATGATTTTGTCGGGGTCGTATGAAAGTTTCGCCTTTTTCAAGCCAGGCAGGCCGATGTCCTGTTCCCTGTTTATGTATTTACATCTGCCGAGCAGGGATTTTGCGGTTTCCCAGTTGATCGCCTGGGCAGCCCCCTTTAAATCCTTGTCGTACTTTTCGAAATGCACTACCGCCGCATCGCTGCTCTGGAAACTGAACACCGAGAATGCGACAATTCTGCCTTCAACAAAGATGCATGCCCCCTCAACATCAAGGTTTTTAAAATTTATAAACGCCTCCTGTATGGCTTCTTTCTCCTGGGCAAGTGTGACAGGTTCGCTGGTGATGCTCAACCTCCACTTTTCAGTGAGTTCAAAACATTCCTCCAGATTTTCCGCCTTGAGCGGCGCGCATGTGTATCCGGGATTGCCTCTGAGAAACTGCGACAGCAGATTCTTCTTCTTTGCGAGTTTCGCACCCCTGAGCAGGTAAAGCTTTTCCGTCGAGTAGATATAGTCCGCGAATTTATCGTCCAGCTCAGACTCAAAAACATTGCCAACTGACGGATTCTGCCTTATGTAATTCTCCGGCACCTGGATGATCGCCGCGTCCTCATCGTTCGGAAAAGTCGAGCGGAGCAGGTCTTCGAGTTCCTCCGGGGTGAAAACATTGCCTATGGGCATCAGCAGAGTCTTGTCGAGACCTGAATGTATCAGCACGGCATTTCTGAATTTCATCCATCTGATGTCATAAATCTTCCTCCATATGAAAAGATTTGTGAATACGTATTCACACGGCAGAAGTTCGAATTTGAAGAAAACATCCTGAAGGTAAGCCTTGTCCGATATCTCTACCGGCTTGAAATCATTGAAATTTATCAATCCCATAAAACTATGCCACCTTTCATTTAATCTGCACTAAGAATATTTTTTCATTCGAATGAAAAAATAACTATCGATAAATATAAAAATTTTGAACAATCAGTTAAGACACGCTAAAGTTTACCTGCCTCAGGCAGCGCCAAAGGCGACCAGGGCTGTGAACTCCAACAAGACTCTCGAACTTTCGCATTTTCGAAATCTCGAACTTATTCTGTGTCTTTCCGCCTATTTCAGAACTAATGTCTGCCAGTTTTCCGGTAAATGGAAATTGAATTTTGTCAATGGCGCACTGGCAGAATGTTCTACAGCGGTTCCATTTTTCTTGGTATAATTGTATCTGCAGATGCAAAATTCGCCCAATGTGCCCTTTTTGATTTTGAGGTCGATTCTTCCGGCGGGAATTTTCATGAGGCCCCACCAACCGCTCACGCCATCCTGGTCAAAGAGGCCGGTCCCGCAAGACATTCCAGAGTCAAAGAAAAGCTTTTCAAAAGCGTATTTTTTCGAGCGGAAGCCTTCAATGTCCGGTATTGACAGTTCAAGGGTTGCGAGATTCGGAGCAAGATGAAGCTCGAAATAATTCCTGCAGCCATCGGGCCGGAAGAATAATTCCATCACATCGCCCTTGCTCCAGGTCTTATCGTTTTTTCCGACCGCGTCGGAAAAGACATCGGAATCCTCCATCAGTGCGAAAACATTGAGGGAGTCACCTTCAACCCAGACGGTTGCAATACATTTTTCAGCTGGAGCGGAATTGTTGTCCCAATATCTTCTCAGCCACAGGAAGTCCGATACTTCCACGGCGGAGCCTGCACATTCAAAAGATGAAGGGATATCACTAGGGATTTTACCTCCGGCGAGTTTCGAAATACTTTTCCCAAGAATAATTTTATCCATTTGTTTTGCCTTTATTTATAATTAGGACCAATTGTAAAAGTCTGAAAAATTTTGGATGCGGAGAAGTGAAAACCTTTTGAGAAAAGGTTCTTCCCCTCCCCGCACCCCAACTCTTTCAAGCCCTGTTTGCGATTCCGTCTGATTGCACTGCAATCAAAAGGAAAAATAGACCATGGAGGATGAAATGGCAATAAAATGTGAAAGATTTTCCTGCAACAAGAAAAAATGCAATTGTACTTATGAGCCTTGCGACAGAAAAGGCAATTGCTGTGCATGTCTGGACTATCATCTTTCAAACAAGGGGCTTCCGGCATGTGCATTCCCGGACGATATAGAGAAAACCTGGGACAGATCATTCGAGAAATTTGCCGAGATTCACGGAAAGAAGTAAGTGAACCTCAGGAAATTCGCACGCGGATATTTGAAAAACGTGAATTCCGCTATATAGATATGCGTTGTTTTTTAATGCGTCCTCATCGTCTAGAGGCCTAGGACACCAGGTTCTCATCCTGGTAACACCGGTTCGAATCCGGTTGGGGATGCCAGTTTAAAAACTTTTCAATGTGGGGCTGTAGCTCAGTTGGCTAGAGCGATACGTTCGCAACGTATAGGCCACGGGTTCGA
>CAMCYE010000035.1 GCA_945883805.1 Victivallis vadensis
CATATGCTTTCATATTCAAATATTGACGAAAAAGAAATCCTGAAGCGCCTTGAAGACGTGACCGAGGGCGATATCAGGAGACGTCTTGAAAAAGACAAGTTGGATACTGCCGACATAATCCACCTTGTTTCCCCTGCGGCATCCGGGCTTTTGCCTGAAATGCGCAACAAGGCTTCCCTCCTGAAGAAAATGCATTTCGGAAAAACCGTCAGACTTTACATGCCCCTGTATATCTCCAGCTACTGCATAAACAACTGCCTATACTGCGGATTCAGGACAGACAGTCGCAGCGAAAGGAAAAGACTTTCTCAAAGCGAAGTGATGAAGGATGCAAAGGTGATCAGAAGCTATGGGATTGATTCTCTTCTCCTTGTCACCGGAGAGGATCCGAAATTCATTTCCGTTGAATTCCTGAGCAGGACGATAAGGGAGCTGAAAAAAATATTTTCATACGTCTCTCTGGAAATATATCCCATGGATGTCGAAGGTTATCAGGAGCTTTTCAATGCGGGAGCCCATGGGCTCACTATTTATCAGGAGACTTATAACAGGAAACTTTACAGCAAACTTCATCCTTCCGGCCCCAAAAGAGATTACGACTACCGTCTCGACGCCCCGGCAAGAGCGGCAAAAGCAGGTTTCTATAATATCGGGATAGGAGCCCTTCTCGGTCTTTATGACTGGCGAGTTGAAGCCGTATCAATTGCCGCACATGCGGTATTGCTTCAAAAACATTTCTGGAAAAGCAGAATACAGTTTTCCTTCCCGCGAATCACTCCTGCGGAAGGCGGATTCAAAACACCGTCACCCGTACCGGATGCCGAAATTGAACAGATGATGCTCGCATTCAGGATTGTGTTCCCTGAAAGCGATATCGTCATCTCCACCCGGGAAAACTGCGAATTCCGCAGCCGGGCCGTTCAAACCTGTGCAAACCAGATGAGTGCTGGCTCCTCAGTTGTTCCAGGTGGCTACTCCTCACATGAAAAAGGCATCCTCGGCCAGTTCGACCGCAGGGACACCAGGACGGTAAAACAGGTGAAAAACGACTTGAAAAAACTCGGACTTGAAGCGGTTTTCAAAGATTGGGACAGATGTCTGGGAGCTTGAACGATAGAATTACGAATTAGGAATTAGAAATCACGAATTAGGAATCAGGGAATGGAAATCACAGTAAATGGCAAGGATAAAAAGGTCAAAGCCAAGACAATAAAAGAGCTTATGACATTTCTGAGATTAGATCCGGAAAAAACTCTTGTATCAGTCAATGGCGAGCCTGTTGAAAAAGGGAAGTTCCACAAAACCGCGCTTTCCGAGGGAGACAAGGTGGATGTTTTCTCTTTTGTCGGCGGCGGCTGAGGGAAGAGTGACCAGTGACCAGTGATCAGTGCGGAGGGCGCAGTTTTATCATAATGAAACTGCCGTTGGAGTTCACGGCTTTAGCGTGCTCTTTTCTTGGCAGTTTCAGGAGAGTAATCAAGTGATCAGCGTTTAAGTAACGCAGGCCCTAGTCGCCTATGGCGCGCCTGCGGCGGGTAAACTTTCCAACCTGTTATTTCTGAAACGGAGAATCGGAGTAAGGAGTGAGCGTATCTTTGAACTTTTCTGCTGTAGCCACGCCACTCTGCTGGCGTGTCCAAGTTTTATTTATAATTTTTCCGCTAGCGGAAAAATTAAATAGGAAGACTATTAATGAAGACAGATGAAAAATTATTTTTCTCTTCAAATCCGCCGGGTGTTACGGAACAACTCCGGGAAAAACGGGTTTTCATCGCCGGCGCGGGCGGATTAGGTTCGAATGTCGCTGTTTCCCTAGCCAGGGCGGGAGTAATGAACTTGATCATTGCCGATTTTGACCGCGTGGAGCCGTCGAACCTGAACCGCCAGCAATATTTCAGGGGACAGGTCGGGATGCTAAAGGTTGACGCCTTGAAAGAAAACCTGCTCAGGATCAATCCGGAACTGAAAATAAGGACGGTCTGTGAAAAAATCACTCCATTGAATTGTAAAATCATAATTTCTGCGGATGCAGAAATTATCTTTGAATGTTTTGACAGCGCGGAAGCCAAAGCCATGATTACCGGATTCTGCATGATGAAACGCCCCGGAATCCCGGTGATCGCCGTCTCGGGTCTTGCCGGAACCGGAAAATGCGAAACGATAAAAGTCAGGAAAGGTTCCGCCAATCTCTGGATCGTGGGTGATCTGAAAACCGAGATGAATTCCGACAACGGCACAATTTCCAGCAGGGTCGCGTATGCCGCCGCCCTCCAGGCTCATACAGGCATCAGGATAATGCTCGGGCTGAAATGCACTTGACTTTGACTGCAAAATGATAATATTATGATATCAGTCCGTTAATAACTTGTGAAGTTTTATCAAATGATGCCTACTATGTGACACTTGCCCGTTCTTTGGGGATCCCGTTGGTTACTGAAGACAAGCAGATCAAAAGCAGGTGTCCTGATGTAGCGCGTTCCCTTGATTCTTATCTGACTTCACCGGAGAAAATCACAAGGATAAGAGAAAAGCCGGCCGCTTATAACATCAAAAGAACCAGTAATAAGAAATAAATTTGTCCAGCCGTCAATCAATGCTATTTTATGCGCTCATATTTTTTCCTGGAACCGGAAAAAATATTAACTTAGGAGAAAATACGTGAGAATAGTGAAGAACAAGATTTTTATCGGGGATGTCGCCGTAAAGGATATTGCAACAGAATACGGGACTCCCACATACGTGTACGACGAGAATAAAATCAGGACGAATTACCGCAGGGCCCTGAAGGCTTTCTCGAAACATTATCCGGATTTCAGGTTTTTCTATGCGGTAAAGGCCTGCAATAATCCTGCGATAGTGAATATTCTCCGCCAAGAAGGTGCCGGCATAGACGCAGCTAGCGTCAACGAAATCAAGCTTGCCAAGAAAATAGGACTCGGCGGCGAAGACGTGATGTTCAGCGGAAACTTCCTTTCGGATGACGACATCAGATTCGGACTTAAAAGCGGCGTGATTTTCAATCTTGACGACCCCTCGATCCTGCCGCGCGTAGTCGAATTCGGAAAACCGGAAATACTCTCGTTCCGCGTCAATCCCGGATACGGGAAGAGCAATGTCGGAGAATTTGTCACGAATGCGGGTCCGAATGCAAAATTCGGGGTTCATCCGGATCAGGTGATGGACGCCTACCGCGCCGCTAAGGATGCGGGAATAACCCGCTTCGGCGCCCACATGATGCCGGGCTCATGCATCACCGAACCGGAATATTTCTCATTCATCACAAACCTTCTCATGGACATAATCGGCAAGGTCGGGAAAAAACTGAAAATCCAATTTGAGTTCATTGATCTCGGAGGCGGACTCGGCATCCCGTACCGCCCCGGAGAGGAAGGCCTCAATGTTGAAGAAGCCGCAAAACAGGTGGCGGGCGCCTTCAAGTCAAAAGTCAGGGAATACGGACTCAAGCCTCCACGCCTCATGATGGAACCTGCAAGATATTTCGTCGGCAACGCGGCGTGGATTGTCGGCAAAGTCCACTCAATAAAGAAATCCTACAAGAAAATAATAGGCACTGACATAGGCATGAACACGCTTGCGCGTCCGGCGATGTACGGCGCTTATCACCATATTTACATTGACGGCAAGGAAAAAGACCCCAGGGAGAAAGTCGGTCTCTGCGGACAGCTCTGCGAAAACACGGATTTCTGGGTCAAGGAGCGCGAACTTCCTTCAACAATCAAGGAAGGGGATATCGTTGTGGTTGAAAATGCGGGAGCCTATGGTTTCGCAATGAGCTACCAGTACAATGGACGCCTGCGTCCGGCTGAAGTCCTTGTCAACGGAAAAGACCATTATCTGATCCGCAGACGCGAAGAATTCGGGGACATGGTCAGAAACACCTCCGTTCCAGATTATCTGAAGAAGGGATAGTTCTCAAATCGAGTGGGGTAACTCGATTAGAAAGTCTGAATATCCAATATCCAACCGGTGAAGTGAAGCAAAGACAAACTCATTCAGCAGTCGGAGAAAATTAATTCTATCTTGAAAAAACTGATGAGCTTGGCTCAATATTATTCAAAAGCATAGATTAAGTAGAAAAGAGGGAAACGCGATAATTTCCTTGGATATTGGACATTTCCGCCGTGGCGGATTGGATATTGGATATTCAATTATTTTCATATTTCATGTGTTTACCCGTCTAAAATGAAAACGAACATTAACTACACTGTGGGCTTGAGTCAAAATGAACTATAAATGTCTTGACGATTTAAAATTGTTCCTGTCGGATAAATATTCCGGGGGCGGGGCTGAAAACAACTGGGATATCATTCCGGAGATATGCCCTCCTGAAATGAAAGGGGACATCACGGTAAACTGTTTCCGTTTCGCAAAGATTTTCAGGAAGAGCCCCGACGAGATGGCGCTGGGGTCGGCTGAGTTCCTTTCCTCGCATCCGGACGTTGAAAAGGCTGAAAAAGTCAAAGCTTTTGTAAATGTCACGCTCAGAGGTGAGGCGGTTCACAGGGACACTGTCGCGAAAATGTACGAAATCATGGGGACTTCGGTTATTCCGGAAAGTAAGAAACAAAAAGTACTTATTGAATTTTCAGCACCCAACACCAACAAGCCGCAACACCTCGGACACGTCCGCAATAACACCATAGGAATGTCTTTGGCCTCCCTAATGAAGCGTGTGGGGCATGATGTTGTCAGGATAAATCTTGTGAACGATCGTGGCATCCATATCTGCAAGTCGATGATTGCGTACCAGCGTTTCGCAGGGGGCTCCACCCCGGAAAGCTCCAACAGGAAAGGAGACCACCTCGTAGGCGACTATTATGTGAAATTTGACCAGGAGTTCAGGAAGCAGCTCGGAGAATTAAGAGAGGGGAATCAGGAATTAAAAGATAAGACTGATGAGGAGCTTTTCCTTCAGACTGAAATCGGGCGTTCCGCACAGGACATGCTCCAGAAATGGGAAGCCGGAGACCTTGAAGTGAAATCGCTCTGGCGGAAGATGAACAGCTGGGTTTTTGCGGGATTCGCACAAACATATTCCCGGATGGGGGTGGAATTCGAGCACACATACCTTGAAAGCCAGACTTACCTGCTGGGAAAGGATCTTGTGGAGGAAGGCGTCAGGAAGGGAACATTCTTCAGGCGGGAGGACGGCGCGGTGCTGATTGACCTGGAAGATGTGAAACTCGGCAAAAAAGTGCTTCTGCGCGCCGATGGGACAAGTGTCTACATGACGCAGGATCTCGGGACAACCCTTTTAAAATACAGGGATAACAGCCCTGACATTCAGATATGGGTTGTAGGCGACGAGCAAATCCATCATTTCAAGACCCTTTTCGCGATCCTGAATAAAATGGGTTATAAATGGGCGGGCAATCTACATCATCTCGCTTACGGAATGGTGAACCTTCCGACCGGAAAAATGAAAAGCCGGGAGGGCACAGTAGTTGACGCCGACGACCTTTTCGACGAGATGGTCGCGCTTGCGAAATCCGCAACCATGGAACGCGTGGGAGAAGGGAAAGTTCCTGATGATATTGACAGGAGATCTGAAATAATAGGGATAGGCGCAATCAAGTTCAACCTTCTGAAGTTCAATCCGAAAACAACTATTATGTTTGACCCGCAGGCGTCAATAAGGTTTGAGGGAGACACAGGTCCGTATGTCCAGTATGCCTGCGCACGGATAAATTCAATTGAAAGAAAGGCCAGGGAGGCCGGACTTGTGACAGAAGAGGATATAAACTGGAAAATCGCCAGTTCACACGAGGAAAAAGAGCTTTCTGTGCGAATCTCGCAATACTGCGATGTCCTGCGCCAATCTGCGGAAAGAATGGACTGTTCAATACTCTGCGAATACCTTCTTGAACTGGCGAAAGCCTTTAACCGTTTCTACAGGGAGCATTCCGTCCTTAGCGCGAGCGGAGACGACTTGAAAAAAACCAGGCTTGCCATATGCCGCAGGACGAGAGACGTCCTTGCAGACGGGCTCAAAGCCCTCACAATTGATGTTCCGGAAGCCATGTGACAATATTTTTCATTGGAAAATAATAAAATTCAGTTTGCAATAGTGTTATGGGATATTAAATTACCCGTCCGAATTTATTTCGATTTAATGCTCGGGTGGTGAAATGGCAGACACGCATGTTTGAGGGGCATGTGGAGCAATCCGTGTGGGTTCAAGTCCCACCCCGAGCACCAGCTTGTCACATCCGTTGGTCCTGTTAATTTTTGATTTTCAGCTCCTATCTCCGGTGGGATCAGTGACGGTTGTCGGGATATTTTCATTTTTTTTCATTTTTTACCTTCTGGTCTATTTGACATATGTGAATTTTGACGTATTTTCGATACCCGCTTTGTTTTTTGCGTTTTATTGCGCAAATTCAGACCGGTGCCAACATAGCTCAGTTGGTAGAGCACGTCCTTGGTAAGGACGAGGTCACCGGTTCGATCCCGGTTGTTGGCTCCATATAAAAACAGACTGGCGGGATGTGGTTTTCAAGTTATAGGCAATGGTTGCATTAATATAAAAACAGAGAAACATATTTAAGGTATTAAAAAGTATACCGGGAGGTTAACAATGGCAAAAGAAGCATTTGTAAGGTCGAAACCGCACGTAAACGTAGGAACCATCGGTCACGTTGATCATGGCAAGACAACATTGACAGCTGCAATCACAAAGGTTCAGCATGACAAAGGGCTTGCGGACTACATTCCTTACGACGAAGTCGCCAAGGCGTCTGAAAAACAGGGCCGTCGCGATTCCACGAAGATTCTCACGATCGCAACATCCCACGTTGAGTACCAGAGCGCGAAACGCCATTACGCCCATGTCGACTGTCCCGGACATGCCGACTATGTGAAGAACATGATCACCGGTGCCGCCCAGATGGACGGCGCAGTACTTGTCGTAAGCGCGGTTGACGGTCCAATGCCCCAGACCCGCGAACATATCCTTCTCGCACGCCAGGTCGGTGTTCCTTCCCTCGTCGTGTTCCTTAACAAGGTTGACCTTGTCGACGATGAAGAACTTCTCGGCCTTGTCGAGATGGAAGTCAGAGACCTTCTCACAAAATACGGTTTCTCAGGCGACACGACTCCAATCATCCGCGGTTCGGCCACCAAGGCCATTGCCGCACCAAAACCGGATCATCCGGACGCAAAATGCATCCAGGATCTGATGGACGCCATCGATTCATACATTCCTGAACCCGTCCGCGAAATCGATCTGCCGTTCCTCCTTTCAGTTGAAGACGTATTCTCGATCGAGGGTCGTGGAACAGTCGTAACCGGCCGTGTCGAACGCGGCAGGGTCAAGATTCAGGACGAAGTTGAAATCATCGGAATAGTCCCCACGGTCAAGACCACCGTAACCGGTGTTGAAATGTTCCGCAAGGAGCTTAAAGAGGGTGGACAGGCCGGGGACAATCTCGGATGCCTCCTCCGCAATACGAAAAAAGAGGATGTCCAGAGAGGGCAGGTTCTCGCCAAGCCGGGGACAATCACCCCGCACAAGAAATTCAAGGCGGAGATCTATGTTCTGAGCAAGGAAGAGGGCGGACGCCACACTCCTTTCTTCGGGAACTACCGTCCCCAGTTCTACTTCCGTACAACGGACGTAACCGGGACGATCAGCCTCAATGCCGGAACGGAAATGATAATGCCCGGAGACAACACATCCGTAGTGGTCGAGCTCATATGCCCGATCGCAATGGAGAAGACGCTCCGTTTCGCAATACGTGAAGGCGGCCGCACAGTCGCATCCGGACGCGTAACGGAAATCATCGAATAATTAAATCATAGCAATATTTGAGAAATATGCGATCCCGACCAGCTCGGATGGGCTGTTCGGGTCGCTCATATAAAGAGAAACAGGTAAAATCTTATGGCGCGTGAAATAATAACACTGGCATGCACAGAGTGTAAGAATAGAAACTACTCCACGAAAAAGGAGAAACGCAACACTCCGGGAAGGCTTGAAAAAAAGAAATTTTGCAAATCTGAGCGAAAGCACACGCTCCACCGGGAAATCAAGTGATTTCTTCAATTTAGGTGAGTAGCTCAATTGGTAGAGCGGCGGTCTCCAAAACCGCAGGTCACAGGTTCGATTCCTGTCTCACCTGCCAAGAATAAATCAATTGTTTATAAATTTTAAAGGAAACTTCAACTGATATATGGGTAACTGGCTAACAAAAGCAAGATTGTTCATTAACGACACCATCAATGAACTTAAAAAATGCAGCTGGCCCGAAAGGTCACAGCTGTTTGAATCAACAGTTCTCGTTATAATCACAGTGCTTATCCTCGCGGGTTTTGTCGCACTTGTCGATCTTATCAGCATGAAGGTTATAAGTTTTCTCACAATGTAACTTTATTTTCGGGGTATACGCCAATGGCTGAACAGAAACCGGGACAGTGGTTTGTAGTACACACGCTGTCTGGACATGAAAACAAGGTGAAGGAATCCATAGAGAAACATCTCGCAAAAGGCGAGGCGCTGGGTGTCTATGAAGTGCTTGTCCCCATGGAGAAGATTTCAGAGGTGAGACAGGGGAAGAAAACAACTACGGCACGCAAGTATTTTCCCGGATACGTCATCGCAAGGATGGATCTTTACAATCCGGAAACGAAAAAAATCGACGAGGCGACCTGGTATTTCATGCGTGAAATCCAGGGCGTCATAGGCATAGTCGGAAGCGGTAACCACCCGATTCCTCTAAGTCCCCCTGAGGTGGAAGACCTCATGAGACAGGTTACCGAGACTGAAGACAAGATCACTCCGAAAATAAATTATGATGTCGGAGAGAATGTGAAGATCAAGGACGGGGCTTTCGAGAATTTCGAAGGCGTCATAGAGGAAATTGACCAGGAACGCGGAAAACTGAAACTGCTTGTTTCCATTTTCGGACGTTCGACCCCTGTAGAAGTTGAGTACTGGCAGGTTGAGCGCGAGTAAAATCCGTTCAATTTTTATATAAACACTAATTCGTGCAATGTGGAAGAGGCCCTGCCGTTTCGGACCACAGCATGAAGAGGAGAACAACATGGCAAAAAAAGTAGTCGGGCAGATTAAACTGCAGATTCCAGCCGGCGCCGCTAATCCCGCGCCTCCTGTCGGTCCAGCTCTTGGACAGGCCGGAATTAACATCATGGAATTCTGTAAGAAGTATAATGCTGCCACCCAGTCCCAGGCTGGAATGATTCTTCCTGTGATCATCACGGTCTATCAGGACAAGTCATTCACATTCATAACAAAGACGCCGCCGGCCCCTATTCTAATTAAGAAGGCCGCGAACCTCGCATCCGGATCAAAAACTCCGGGCAGGGAAAGCGCCGGAAAGATCACAAGAGTCCAGATCAGGGAAATTGCGAAAACCAAGATGGCGGATCTCAACGCAAGGACCGAAGCGGCAGCCATGCGGATTATTGAAGGAACCGCCCGTAGCATGGGCATTGAGGTGATCGATGCGTAAAAGAAGCAAATCATATATTATCAAATCGGAAAAGGTGAACAAGGATGTCAAACTGCCCCTCAAAAAGGCGATAGACCTGCTTGCCTCGCTTCCCAAGGCCAAGTTTGACGAGACAGTGGACCTTGCATTCAAGCTCGGCATTGATCCAAAACACTCTGACCAGAATGTCAGAGGTGCCGTGCCTCTCCCCAAGGGGACAGGAAAGAAGGTGCGCATTGTCGTCATAGCCGACGGGGAAGTCGCCAATAAGGCCAAAGCTGCTGGCGCCGACCATGTCGGATTTGAGGAAATCATCGCGAAAATCAAGGGTGGATGGCTGGACTTCGATGTTCTTATCTCCACTCCGTCCGCGATGAACCAGGTGAGGACTCTCGGTAAAGTGCTCGGACCAAAAGGTCTCATGCCGAATCCGAAGACCGGAACAGTGACAGAACAGGTTGATGTCGCTGTGAAAGAGGCAAAGGCGGGAAGGGTTGAATTCAGGATCGACAAGGGCGCATGCATCCATGTGCCGGTTGGAAAAATGTCATTCAAAAAGGAAGACATCGCTGAAAACTGCGAGACTGTAATTCACGCGATAATCCGAGCAAAGCCGGCCGCGGCAAAAGGTATTTACATTGAAAGCTGCACTCTTGCTTCAACCATGAGCCCCGGAATAAAAGTCGATATCAACGAATTTTCGAAGGTGGTATCATGAGAATTGAGAAAATACAGCTTTTGAAAGAAATCGGAAACACTCTCGAAAAATCCGATTACGTGTTCCTCATGTCATACAAGGGGCTGACAGTCCGGGATTTCTCCGAACTGCGCGATTCCCTTTCCAAGCACGGCGCGGAATGCCATGTCCTGAAAAACCGCCTCATCAGGAAGGCGGCGGAACAGAAAGGCATAAAGGGCCTGTCTGAACTGAAAATTGTAGGCGACACGGCCGTTGTTTCAGGAAAAGGCGATGCCGGCACGGTGGCGAAGGCTCTTCTGGGTTTTGCAAAAACCCACGAACCAGTCAAAGCCAAGGCCGGATATCTCGAGGGTGCTGTTCTCGGAAAGAACGATGTTTCCGCATTGGCGGATCTGCCCTCACGCGAAGTACTCAGGGCACAGTTGCTCGGCGTGCTCCTCGCACCTTCAAGGAATCTGGTGACAATACTGGACATGAAGGCGACGGAAATAGTCAATCTGATAAATGCGTTTAAAGATAAAAAAGAAAAAGCCAATTAAATCAAATATGGAGGTTCCCAAATGTCAGACGAAGTAAAAGTTGAAGTATCAAAGGAAATGGATCAGTTCATCTCCTACGTCGAAAACCTTACAGTGCTCGAACTTTCAAAGCTTGTGAAAGCTCTTGAAAACCGCCTCGGTGTAACAGCCGCGGCTCCAGTTGCCGCAGCAGCGGCATCAGCGGCGGCTCCGGCTGCGGCTGTTGAAGAAAAAACAGAATTCTCGGTAATTCTCGCAAACTTCGGTGCTGACAAGATCAAAGTCATCAAGGAAGTAAGGACAATCACCGGACTCGGACTCAAGGAAGCCAAAGACCTTGTGGAAGGCGCACCCAAGGCCGTAAAGGAAGGCATCACCAAGGACGAAGCCACAAAAATCAAAGCGCAGCTTGAAGGCGCAGGCGCAAAAGTCGAACTGAAATAAGTATCGGTTATTTTCATATATCCGTGACGGAGAGTTAATCTCCGTCACGTTTATATTTTACTAAACTGTGCTTCTTATGGTCGGAGATTACATCTCCGTTTTTTCGTGTAAATGACATACTAAACAATCTGTGCGGGTGGACTATGGCTGAACGCTTAAATTTTGGAAAACTGCAGGATGTACTTGATATTCCGGACCTTATCGGGGTCCAACTTGAATCTTATGCCTCTTTTCTGCAGAGGGATGTTCTTCCGGGAAAAAGGAAAAATCTGGGTTTACAAGAAGTTTTCAAAGAGGTTTTTCCAATTGAAAGCTTTGACAAGCAACTTACCCTGGATTTCAACAATTACACCATCGGGGATGCCAAGAGAACTGTTCTTGACTGCATCAAGGACGGCGAAACATACTGTTCGCCCCTCCATGTCTCGTTTAAAATAGACGACAAAGGCAAAAAAGTGGAGGAAGTGGTCTATTTCGGCGACCTGCCAATGATGACCGAACGCGGAACCTTTGTGATCAACGGCGCCGAACGCGTTATCATAAGCCAGCTCCACAGGTCTCCAGGCATCTGTTTTGAAAAAACACGCCATTCCAACGGCCGCACGCTCTATTCCTTCAGGATCATTCCAGACCGCGGTTCATGGATGGAAGTGCAATACGACATCAACGATCTCATCTACATTTATCTCGACAGGAGACGCAGGAGAAGAAAGTTCCTCATCACCACATTTTTACGCGCAATCGGATACGATACAAACTCGGACATCCTCTCCGCATTTTACAAGGTTGAGACACATACGATTTCAACCCTGCTGAAAAAAGACGGCAAGGAACTTGGAAATTTCTACACGGTCAACGATGTGACAGACCCTTCCGGTTCAGTCATTGTCAACGAGCTCGAACCCTTGACTGAAACCATTCTGAAAACAATTTCCGACTCCGAAGTCAAGAAAGTCGAACTGGCGGAAGTCCCAGACGGACTCAACCATATCATACTATGCCTGAAGCGCGATCCGGCACGCACTCCGGAAGAGGCACTGAAAGAAGTCTATAGAAGAATGAGGCCCGGAGACCCTCCGAGCATAAATAATGCAAAACAGCTCTTGAAACGGCTGTTCTTCGACGTGCGCCGCTATGATCTGGGCGAGGTCGGACGTTTTAAAATCAACCAGAAACTCGGCCTCAACACCCCGATCAACATGAGAATTCTCGACAAGCAGGACCTCATGGAAGCGACCAAGGGCCTGTTAAAACTCCGCAATACGAGCGGGCAGGTCGACGATATCGACCACCTCGGCAGCAGACGGGTAAGAACTGTGGGGGAGCTTCTCCAGAACCAGTGCCGTGTCGGACTTGTCAGAACAGAACGTCTCATCCGCGAACGCATGACTCTTCTCGGAACTGACGGTCAGAATATAAGCCCGGGACAGCTTGTGAACCCAAAAGCTTTTGCAGGAGTCGTCAGAGACTTTTTCGCAAGAAATCAGCTTTCTCAATTCATGGATCAGACAAATCCGCTCTCCGAGCTCACGAACAAAAGACGCCTAAGCGCCCTCGGACCAGGCGGACTAAGCCGCGAACGTGCAGGATTTGAGGTTCGCGACGTCCATTCAAGCCATTATGGAAGAGTGTGCCCGATCGAAACCCCTGAAGGTCCGAATATCGGTCTCATATCGTCAATGTCGCTCTATTCCAGAATAAACAGCTACGGTTTCCTTGAGACTCCGTACAGGATTGTCAAAAGCGGCGTTGTCTCAAAAGATGTCGATTATCTCACCGCCGACGTGGAAGAAAAATTCGTAATTGCCCAGGCAAATGCCACGATTGATGAAAAAGGGAAATTCCTGAGTGACATGGTAATGTGCAGATATCAGGGTGATTCAGCTGAAAGGCCGAAATCATCCATCCAGTACATGGACGTTTCACCGAAACAGCTTGTAAGCGCGGCTGCAGGACTTATTCCTTTCCTCGAACATGATGATGCCAACAGGGCGCTCATGGGTTCAAACATGCAGAGGCAGGCTGTTCCTCTCATGACGACCGAAGCTCCGCTTGTCGGAACTGGTCTTGAACACAGGGTTGCCGCCGATTCCAGATCGGTATCCGTAGCTGAAAAAGAGGGAATAGTTGCAAGTGTCACAGGAAACACCATCATAATAACTCCCGACGGCAAATTGCCCAAATCTGAAAAAGATGAGAAGGTTCAGACCTATCAGCTGAAAAAATACCTGCGCAGCAACGCGGGAACATGCATCAACCAACGCCCGATTGTCAGGGTTGGACAGAAAATCAAAAAAGGCGGAGTCATTGCAGACGGAACTGCGACTTCACAAGGGGAGCTTGCTCTCGGCAAAAACGTTTTTGTCGCTTTCATGCCCTGGTGCGGATATAATTTCGAAGATGCCATCGTCATCAATGAACGCATCGTAAAAGATGATGTCTTCACGAGTATTCACATTGATGAATTTGAATTGACGGCCCGTGACACAAAACTTGGTCCCGAAGAAATCACTAGGGATATTCCGAACGTCAGCGAAGAAGCTCTGAGGAATCTCGGACCGGACGGAATTGTGAGACTGGGAGCGGAAGTCAAGGCTGGTGATATTCTCGTCGGGAAAATCACACCGAAATCCGAAACCGAACTTGCCCCCGAAGAAAGACTTCTCAGGGCCATCTTCGGTGAAAAAGCCGCAGATGTCAAGGATTCGAGCCTTATGGTGAGCAGTGGCAAAGGCGGAATTGTAATGGATGTCAGAATAGAGAGAAGCAAAGATCCAAACAGGCAGACATTGACAAAATCCGAAATCAGACGCCAGGGGAAACTGGCCAAGGACAATTATAAGAACGAATACAATGAAATCGTCAAGGAGCTGGCAGACAGACTTGCAGAGATAATGCTCGGTCAGAAACTGCCCTGCCCCATATATGACGGTTCTTCATCAAAACAAAACACGATACTTATTTCTGCAAACAGAAAAGTCACGCGCAGCTCGGTACTCAAGCTCGCCAACAAGTATCAGCTATACAAGATGGATGCATGCCCGCTCAAGAAAACAATTGACGGCATAATCGACGTTTCCGTTCCCAGGTTTAAAGAAATAGAATTCAGCAGGGATGAAATTCTAAAATCCCTTGACAAAGGGGAAGGCGTTGATCCGGGAATTGTCAAAAAAGTCAAGGTGTATGTGGCCAGCAAGCGCAAGCTCGAAGTCGGTGACAAGATGGCCGGCCGCCACGGTAACAAAGGTATTGTAGCCAAGATTGTACCAGAAGAGGATATGCCTTACCTTGCAGACGGAACAGCAGTTGACATTGTCCTGAATCCTCTCGGCGTACCGAGCCGTATGAACGTAGGACAGGTTCTGGAGACACATCTGGGATGGGCTGCAAAAATACTCGGAATAAAAGTCGCAAGCCCCGTGTTTGACGGTGTAAGCGAAGAAAAAATAGTCGAACTGATGAAAAAAGCGGACGACAAGCACAGCAAGGACAAGGGGGAGAACTACAACCTCGGCTTCAAATTGGAACACGGCAAACATGTGTTTGACGGTAAAACTGAACTCTATGACGGAAGATCCGGGGAAAAATTCGCCCAGAGAGTCATGGTCGGGCAGATATACATGATGAAACTCGACCATCTCGTGTCGAACAAAATTCATGCACGGGCTGTAGGTCCCTACTCCCTTGTAACGCAGCAGCCTCTCGGCGGAAAAGCCCAGCACGGCGGCCAGAGGTTCGGTGAAATGGAAGTCTGGGCCCTTGAAGCGTACGGGGCGGCCTATACCCTTCAGGAAATGCTCACGGTCAAGAGCGATGACGTCGTCGGACGTGCGAGGATTTACGAGTCCATTGTGAAAGGCCACAACGTGCTCGAGCCTCACAGGCCAGAATCATTCAATGTTCTGCTGAAGGAAATGCAGAGCCTTGGCATCGATATCCGCATCACAAACAAACAAAACTTGCCCGATTAATTTTGCAGGGAGGATTCAACAGTGATTGACAGCAGTTATGCATATAAAGAGCTTCTCGGACAGCGTGAGGAATCATCCTCATTCGGAGCGGTCACCATCAACGTGGCGTCTCCTGAAGTAATTCGTTCCTGGAGTCATGGGGAAATTAAAAATCCTGAAACAATAAATTACCGCAGTTTCAAGCCGGAAAAAGGTGGACTTTTCTGTGAAAGGATTTTCGGGCCGACCCGGGACTGGGAATGCAATTGCGGAAAATACAAACGCGTGAAACACAAAGGCGTAGTCTGCGACAGGTGCGGCGTCGAAGTCACACAGTCAAGGGTCAGGCGCGAACGCATGGGACACATTGACCTTGCCGTCCCGGTATCACATATCTGGTTCTTCAAATGCATGCCGAGCCGCCTCGGACTCATGCTCGACATGACGGCCAGATCCCTTGAAAGGGTCATCTATTATGAAGACTGGGTTGTTGTCGACCCGGGCAACACCCCTCTCAAGCTTGGACAGGCTCTCACCGAACTTGAATATCGCGAGGCGAGAGAGGATTACGGCGACAACTTCAAAGCGGACATGGGCGCCCCGGCCGTAAGGACACTGCTTGAAAAGACAAAACTCGAAGTTCTTGCAAAAGATCTGGAAGAGCAGATGTCCTCCACAAGAAGCAAAGTGATCCGCATAAAACTCGCAAAGAGAACCAGGCTTGTCGAAGGATTCATTAAAAGCAAGTCACGTCCCGAGTGGATGATTCTGGAAGTGCTTCCAGTCATTCCTCCGGATCTCAGGCCCCTTGTTCCTCTTGAGGGAGGAAGATTCGCAACATCGGATCTCAACGACCTGTACAGACGCATAATAAACAGAAACAACAGGTTGAAAAACCTCCTTAAGCTCAGAACACCGGAAGTCATCATCCGCAACGAGAAGCGCATGCTTCAGGAAGCCGTGGATGCCCTTCTCGACAACGGCCGCCACGGCCGTGCCGTCACTGGCGCGGGAAATCGTCCCCTCAAATCCCTGAGCGACATGCTCAAAGGGAAACAAGGGCGCTTCCGCCAGAATCTTCTCGGAAAACGCGTAGACTATTCGGGCCGCTCAGTTATCGTTGTAGGCCCCGAACTCACTCTCGGACAGTGCGGTCTCCCAAAGAAAATGGCACTCGTCCTCTTTGAACCCTTTATCATCCGCTATCTCAAACAGAGAGGCTATGTGCATACTGTCCGCAGCGCCAAAAAAATGATCGAGCGCGGCGAACCGGTCGTATGGGATATTCTTGAAGAGGTGACAAAAGGCCATCCGATCATGCTGAATCGGGCCCCGACACTCCACCGCCTCAGCATACAGGCGTTTGACCCCATCCTCATCGAAGGTTCGGCAATCCGCATCCATCCCCTCGTCTGTACGGCTTTCAACGCCGACTTCGACGGTGATCAGATGGCCGTCCATATTCCGCTTTCAAGCGGAGCCCAGCTTGAGGCAAAACTCCTCATGTACGCTCCGAACAACATATTCTCGCTTGCAAACGGAAAGCCCATCACCACCCCGACCCAGGATATCACCCTGGGGTCCTATTACCTCACGGTGAAACCGAGAAATGTGGAAAAGGCGAAATACTTCATAAATTATTACGAGGTATTGTCGGCCCTGGATTCCGGATGCATAAAAATCCATGATGCCATCCATCTGCCGAACCCGGATTTGGGCAAAAAGACAATCCATGGAAATTCAGAAGGCCGCTTCATCATCACAACCGCAGGTCGCTGCATATTCAATGAAATCTGGGACAAAAGCCTCGGTTTCTACAATGATTCTGCTGATAAAAAACGCCTAGGGAAACTTATCAGTCAGACTTATGCCAATGCCGGACATGCCAAGACCGTAGAGGTTCTCGACGCGCTGAAGAAGCTGGGCTATGACTATGCGACGCGTGCGGCGTTTTCCATTTCAATCACTGACATGATAGTTCCTGAAAAGAAGCAGGAGCACATCGACAACGCAAGAAAAGAGATCGAAAAAGTCGAGGCTCAGTTCCACCGCGGTGTCATAACGGCGGGCGAACGCCATAATAAAATCATCGACATCTGGACACAGGCCAGCAACAGGGTTGCCAATGAACTCTTCGCTTCCCTTGACTGGTCCGGGGACAAATTGAAAAACCATGAGATAAATCCCGTATTCGCAATGCTTGATTCCGGCGCGCGCGGAAGCAAAGACCAGATCCGCCAGCTCGCAGGAATGCGCGGTCTTATGGCAAAGCCTTCAGGCGACATCATCGAACGTCCCATCATATCAAATTTCCGCGAGGGACTGTCCGTCCTAGAGTACTTCATCAGTACCCATGGAGCAAGAAAAGGTCTTGCGGATACCGCCCTTAAGACAGCTGATTCCGGATACATGACACGTAAGCTTGTCGACGTGTCTCAAGATGTCATATGCCACGAGGAAGACTGCGAAACCGTAAAAGGGATCTGGGTCGGAAACGTAATTGAGGGAGATGAGGAAATCATCCCCCTGAAAGACAGAATCGTAGGCAGATTCAGCGCCCAGGATATCCGCGATCCGGTCAAAGGCGACGGATCCCTCATTGTTGCGGCAAACGAGGAGATAACCGAAGTCATAGCCGACAAGATAGTTGAAAGCGGAATCAACCGCAGCTATCTCCGTTCGGTTCTCACATGCGAAACACCTCACGGGGTCTGCATAAAATGCTACGGGAAAAATCTCGCCACAAACAGACTTGCAGACATAGGCGACGCTCTTGGAATTATTGCCGCCCAGTCGATCGGCGAGCCCGGAACACAGCTCACGATGAGAACATTCCATATCGGTGGTACTGCATCATCTTCATATAAACAGCCTATTATCCGCGTAAGAAATGCCGGAATAATAAAGTTTTTCAATGCAAGAATTGTCACAAACGACAAGAAAGAGGCCGTTGTTGTCAACAAAAACGGTTTCGTGATCATCGAAGACGAAAATGGTGTTGAAATTGACCGCTACGAACTCGCAATTGGTGCCATTCTTGCAAAAGCCGAGGGCGACAAGGTCAAGGCCAATGACAAGATAGCAAGCTGGGATCCGTATAATATTCCGATCATCGCGGAGGAAACCGGTACTGTCGAGTTCCGCGACCTGATTGAGGGCGTGACTCTGAACCGCGAGACCAAGGCAAACGGAGTCGAAGAGATAACGGTCATGGAACATCGCGAGGATCTCCATCCGCAGATAGTCATCACGGCATGGGTTGTGAAGGAGCCCGCGAACACACAGTTCAAGGCCGAACAGTCCATTACAGAGGGCGAATATCTCAAAGCCAGGAAAGAGCACGGTGAAAAATTTAAAGCCGAAAACGTAGTTGTCTCGCATTACACCCTGCCTGCAAGCGCCTATCTCATGATAAAGGAGAATTCCAAGATTGAGGCGGGAACTGTTCTCGCACGTATGCCGCGCCAGACAGCGAAAAACAAGGATATCACCGGAGGTCTCCCACGTGTCGCGGAATTGTTTGAGGCCAGAACCCCGAAAGATATCGCCGAGATAGCGAGAATCGACGGAAAAGTCGAACTCGGGAAAATGGTCAAAGGCCGGAGACAGTTGATAATCCGCGATGTTGAAAACAATCAGACCGAAGAGCATCTGATCCCCGCAAACAAGCATCTTTCAGTAGGAAAAGGCGATCTTGTGCATAAGGGACAGAAACTCACCGAAGGTTCAATAGTACCCCAGGAACTCCTCGAGATATGCGGACCGCAGGAACTCCAGGAATACCTGGTAAACGAAGTTCAGCTCGTCTACAGGGCGCAGGGCGTTGAAATCAATGATAAACACATTGAAGTCATCGTAAGGCAGATGCTCCAGAAAGTCCGTATCACAGATCCGGGCAGTACCGAGTTTCTGACCGGCGAACAGATAGACAAGTTCCGATTCCTCGAGCATAATGCGAGCATCGGGGAAAAGGGCGGAAAACCTGCAGAGGCGGAACCGGTACTGATGGGAATCACAAAGGCGTCACTTGAAACGGACAGTTTCATTTCCGCCGCGTCATTCCAAGATACGACCCGGATTCTGACAGACGCCGCGACCCTGGGCAAGATCGATTATCTCAGGGGTTTCAAGGAGAATGTAATAACAGGACATCTCATTCCGGCAGGAACAGGTACTGAGGAAATACAGAAACTCGGGATGAAGAAGGTGGGAGAGGAGCTTGCTCCTGACGCCGATCTTTCAAAGCCCAATCAGGATAAGAACACTGTCGAGGAGACGGCGGCGATAAATAACGCCAGGGAGATGTTGTCAATTAAAGATTAATTCGGGATTTGCAATTTAATAAACATGAATTATTGTATCTGCCCGCTTTTTTCAGGCGGTGAGCGATAATAAAAAACAGGGAAGTATAATGCCGACCATCAATCAGCTAATTAAGAACGGCCGAACCAAAAAAGTTAAGAAAAGCAAGGCCCGCGCCCTTGAAGGATGCCCTCAGAGGCGTGGCGTATGCCTGCAAGTTACAACAAGAACGCCCAAGAAGCCTAATTCGGCCCTTAGGAAAATCTGCAGGGTCCGCCTCACGAACGGAGAAGAAGTCACGGCCTATATCGGCGGTGAAGGGCATAATCTCCAGGAGCATTCGGTCGTCCTCGTCAAAGGCGGTCGCGTTCGCGATCTCCCCGGAGTGAGATACCATGTCGTCCGCGGAACCCTCGACTGCCTCGGAGTCGACAAGCGCAGACAGGCGCGTTCGCAGTACGGAGCTAAAAAGACCAAAGCGGAAGCAGTCAAGAAAAGCAAATAACGCTTAATTAGTTTTGTCTAGGAATATATTGCCATGCTGTCGGCATCATTATAAGGGTATGCCGATAGTTTTTTTTGGTTAAACATTAAAATCAGGAAAAGGGAAAATGAGAAGACACAGAGCACCAACAAGAGTCCTTACGCCGGACGTGAAATACAACAGCGAACTGGTGGCGCGTCTTATAAATACTATCATGAAGCGCGGAAAAAAATCCACCGCTCAGAAAATTGTTTATGATGCGTTCAACACCATACAGCTGAAGAAAAAAGACATGGAACCCCTCGAGGTTTTCCTCCAGGCGCTTGAAAACGTGAAACCGCGTCTCGAAGTCAAGAGCCGGAGAGTCGGCGGCGCAACATATCAGGTCCCAGTCGAAATCAATCCCGAACGCCAGGTCGCCATCGGTCTCCGTTGGATTACCGCCTACGCAAAGGGCCGCAAAGGGCATTCGATGATGGAATCCCTCTCCTCTGAAATCCTCGACGCTTTCGACAATACCGGTTCAGCCTTCAAGAAAAAGGAAGACACTCACAAAATGGCTCAGGCCAACAAAGCCTTTGCCCATTATAAATGGTAATTTTTCGTTTAATCAAGGTTCTTTGAAAATTTATGCTTAACAATGTGAAAAAAGAATTTAAAGAGGCCGAAGGCCGGACGGTACCGCTTGCAAAAGTGAGAAACATCGGCATTATGGCGCATATTGACGCGGGAAAGACAACCGTCAGCGAACGCATACTCTACTATACCGGTAAAAACTACAAGATGGGCGAAGTTCATGAAGGCACGGCCACGATGGACTGGATGGTTCAGGAGCAGGAGCGCGGAATCACAATCACCTCGGCCGCCACCACCTGTGTATGGAAAGACCATAAGATAAACCTGATTGACACTCCCGGACATGTTGATTTCACTGCGGAGGTGGAGAGGTCACTCAGGGTTCTAGATGGTGCCGTCGCCGTCTTCTGCGCCGTCGGCGGTGTCCAGCCCCAATCTGAAACAGTCTGGCGCCAGTCTAAAAAATACAACGTACCGATCATTGCTTTTGTAAATAAGATGGACAGGACAGGCGCCGACTTCATGAAAGTCGTCGAGGACATACGTCTGAAACTCGGGATCACGGCGGTTCCAATCCAGCTTCCGATCGGAAAAGAAGGCGATTTCGTGGGAATCGTTGATGTCATCGAAAAGAAGGCTCTTTATTTCAATCTGGATGAGTTAGGCGTAAAAGTGGATGTCCGAGAGATTCCTGACGAACTCAAGGAGGAATCCGAACTTGCACTCAAGTATATCGTAGAATGCCTTGCCGAAGTCGACGAACATATCATGGGATTGTTCCTGGAAGACAAGAAACCGGACGAACAGGAAATCAAGGATGCCATAAGACGGACCGTAGTATCCGGGGATATAGTTCCCGTCACATGCGGATCCGCCTTCAAATACAAGGCCGTCCAACCCCTGCTCGATGCCGTTATAAGCTATCTCCCCTCCCCTGTGGACGTATGGGAAATCAAAGGAACTGATCCGGAAACGGAACTTCCCGTTTCCCGCCATGTCGGAGACACTGAGCCCTTTTCAGCCCTCGCATTTAAAATAATGAACGACCCCTATGTCGGAAAACTCATATTCTTCAGGGTCTATTCCGGTGCAGTTACAAAGGGCACAACCGTTTACAATCCAAGGACGAGACGGCGCGAAAGACTCGGGAGAATCCTACAGATGCACGCCAATCACAGGAATGACCTCGATGAAGTTTTCAGCGGGGACATTGCGGCCGCGGTAGGCCTCAAGAATGTCACCACTGGCGACACCCTGTGCATCGAAAACAAACAGATAGTCCTGGAATCCGTCAAATTCCCTGAACCTGTAATTTCAATGGCTGTCGAACCAAAGACTTCCGCAGACCGCGATAAGCTCTACGACGCTCTTGGCGCCCTTTCGGATGAAGATCCCACGTTCAGGGTTCGGACAGACGAGGAAACCGGACAAACTCTCATTGCGGGAATGGGTGAACTCCACCTTGAAATCATCAGGGACAGGCTACTCCGGGAGTATAAGGTTGAAGCCAACACAGGTAAACCCGAAGTCGCATACAGGGAAACCATCAATAAGACCGCCGAATCAAATACGAAATTTGTCCGTCAGTCGGGCGGTCGCGGTCAATACGGACATGTCATCATCAAAATGGAGCCGAAACCCAGAGGATTCGGTTTTGTCATTGAGAATAAGGTTGTCGGTGGCAGAATTCCGAAGGAATTCATCAAACCCATTGAAAAGGGGCTCACGGAAGCTGGCACCACCGGTGTACTTGCGGGTTATCCCATGGTGGATGTCAATATTGAGATTCTCGACGGCTCCTACCATCCTGTTGACTCATCCGAGCTTGCATTTAAGATTGCGGCTTCGATGGCTTTCAAGGATGCCGCAAGAAAAGCTGGGATGACTCTGCTTGAACCCATCATGAAAGTTGAAATAACAACCCCGGACGAGAATATGGGGGATGTGATCGGCGATACTTCGAGCCGCAGAGGTCAGATTATCGAACTGGAAACCAAAGGAACCACAACCACAATCCTGGCTCACACTCCTTTGTCAGAACTTTTTGGCTATGCAACCGCTCTACGCTCTCTTTCGAGAGGAAGAGCTTCTTATTCAATGGAGCCTTCTCACTTTGAGAGGGTGCCGTCCGAAGTACAAAAACAAATTGTTGAAAAGGAAAACATAAAATGAGCGTGGCAGCAACAGCAAGCAAGCAGACAATTAGAATCAAACTACAGGCTTTTGACCATCGTATTTTGGATCAGTCTGTGGCGGAAATCGTGAATACAGTGCGAAGGACAGGCGCGTTGATAGCGGGACCGATTCCGCTTCCGACCAGAATCGAAAGCTTCACCGTCAACCGGTCGCCGCACTGCGATAAGAAATCAATGGATCAATTTGAAATCAGGACCCATAAACGCCTGATGGATATCATCAACCCAACGGCCAAAACGGTGGACGAGCTTAAAAAACTCAACCTCCCGGCAGGTGTCGATATTTCCATCAAGATCGGGTCGTGAGGACACCTCTGCGTTAAAATTAACAGCAAGTGTCTTAAAAAAGGAGAGAGATGAAAGGTATAATTGCAAAAAAACTCGGCATGACACAGGTCTATGACGACAAAGGTGTGCTTATCCCCGTGACTGTTTTACAGGCGGGTCCCTGCACTGTCATGGATGTCCTGACGAATGAGAGAAACGGCTATTCTTCCGTCCTTCTGGGATTCGGAACAAAAAAAGCCAAAAACGCGGGAAAACCCCTTCTCGGTCTGGCGAAAAAAGCGGGAATTGAAAACAATCCCCCTGTCGCCATCAGAGAATTCCGTGATCCTGAAACAGAGCTTAAAACCGGAGATGTCATTAAAGCCGACGTCTTTGCCACCGGCGAATATGTGGATGCCATCGGTATCGTCAAGGGAAAAGGATTCCAGGGTGTCGTGAGACGCCATAATTTCTCAGGCGGACCTGCAGGGCACGGCGGCGGCTGGCAGAGAAGAAGCGGTTCGATCGGACAGAAGGAACTGCCCGGCAACATCATAAAAGGCAAGAGAATGCCCGGACACATGGGAAATGTTCCTAGGACCATTCAGAATCTCATTGTTGTCAAAGTTTCACCTGACGAGAACCTTCTCTTTATCAAAGGCGCGGTTCCCGGCCCGACCGGAAGCATATTGTCAGTAAGAAGCGCCATTAAAAAAAGCAATAAAAAGAAATAGGTGATTTATGGCAGACAAAGAAAAATTATCAGTGAAGATTTTCGATATCAATGGCGCAGCAGCCGGAGAATATCCGCTGAATCCGAAATCTGTGGAACTTGTAAAAGGTTCACAGGCAGTGCATGACTCGGTTGTGGCCCATCTCGCAGAACAGCGCGCGGGAACGGCTTCAACAAAAACCAGGGCTGAAGTCAGCGGCGGCGGGGCGAAGCCTTTCCGTCAGAAAGGCACAGGAAGAGCCCGTGCGGGAAGCAACCGCAGTCCAATCTGGAGACATGGCGGAATCACGTTCGGCCCGAAGCCACGCAAATATGGCATGAAGGTCAACAAGAAAGTTCTTGCGCTCGCGCTTAAACGCTCATTCTCAGAAAGGGTGGCTGAAGGATCAACAGCGATAATTGATTCGTTGAAAATGGACTCTCCCAAGACGAAGAACATCACTTCCATGCTGAAAAAACTCGGCCTCGGAAAAAAGGTTCTGATCATTGTCAGGGAGTTTGACGAAAATCTCATCAGGGCTAGTGCAAATATTCCCGATGTTTTGATTGTCAAGGCGGATTCGGTAAACACTTATCAGCTTCTGCTGTCCCCTAAAATACTTTTCACAAAAGACGCAATTGACGTTTTCACAAAGCGTCTTGAATAAAAGGGAGGATTCATGAACAATCCATATGCAATTATTGAAACGATCCTGGTCACGGAAAGAAGCATGGACCTTAAAGACGCAAATAAATACATCTTTAAAGTTCATGAGGACGCCACCAAGATAGACGTCCGTCGCGCCGTTGAAAAACTCTACGACGTGAAGGTTAAAGCCGTGAACATCATCAACAAAATCGGAAAAATGAAACGCTCCGGAAGACTGATGAAACACGGTCGCCGTCCAAGCGTTAAGAAAGCAATCGTAACATTGTCAAAAGGTTCAATCGAAATCGTTTGACGCAAATTAACGAGGTAATATCATGGGTTTAAAAACATTTAGACCGACAAGTCCGGGAATTAGAGGAAAATCGGTCCTCGATTTCGCTGAAATCACAACCGACTCCCCGCATAAGGCCCTTACAAAAGGAAAAAGGGGAACCGGCGGCAGGAACAATAACGGCCGCATGACCACCCGCTTCCGTGGGGGCGGTGTAAAAAGACGCCTGCGCCTTATCGACTTCAGACGCGACAAAGACGCCGTTCCTGCGAACGTCGCAACAATCGAATATGATCCCAACCGCAGCGCGAACATTGCCCTCCTCAACTACGTTGACGGGGAGAAACGATACATTCTCGCGCCTATCGGGCTCAAGGTCGGAGACAAAGTCGTCAGCGGAGAAAAAGCCGACATCAAGCCGGGAAACGCCCTTAAACTCAAGAATATTCCCATAGGCATAGATATCCACTGCATTGAAATCACACCGGGCAGCGGTGCGAAAATCGCAAGGTCAGCAGGAATGGTCGCACAGCTCCGTTCCAAGGAAGGCGAATACGCCCAGGTAAAACTGCCAAGCAATGAAATACGCATGCTTCACGTCGAGTGCAAGGCCGTTATCGGCCAGGTCGGAAATCTAGACCATATGAACGTCAAGCTTGGAAAAGCCGGACGCAAGCGCTACCTCGGTTTCCGTCCGCATGTCCGCGGTGTTGCAATGAATCCGGTCGACCATCCGATGGGTGGAGGAGAAGGCCGTACCAGCGGTGGAGGACACCCTGTTTCACCATGGGGCAAGCTCGCCAAGGGAAAGAGGACACGCAATAAGAAAAACACTTCCAACAGGTTTATTGTTGAACGGAGGAAAAAATAATGGCAAGATCGGTAAAAAAAGGACCTTTCGTTGACGGATATCTCCTTGTCAAGGTGGAGAAAATGAATAAGTCTGGAATGAAGAGACCAATTAAAACATGGTCGCGGCGTTCCATGATCATTCCTGATTTCGTCGGGCATACTTTCAATGTCCACAACGGCAAGGCGTTCATCAATGTATTTGTGACTGAAAACATGGTAGGGCACAAACTCGGGGAATTCGCATTGACACGTACTTTCAGACAGCACGGTGTCATCAGCGGAAAGACCGCGACCACCACATAATAAGATACATATTCACCCATACAAAAAAAGAGCGTCCAAAACGGACGCTCTTTTTTTATATACGGCATCTATTCAGCTTTACGGCTTCTTAGCCATAACTTCATTTCGTATTTGTTCCGGTTTCACTTCTCTGGAGGGTTTGACCATATCCCGTAAAGTCCCCATCTCAGGAATGAAACTTCCAAGGGTAAGCTCACGTTCGATATCAAATTCGCATGGAGGCTTCTGCTGTTTCCTGAGTTCTTCCCTCGCATGCGCGGGCTGCGAGTAATTGAATACCTTGCCCTCATAGTTGCGCATGACAACTTCCTTGTCGGTTATCCTGGTGACATATTCTGGAATAAGCGGGATCTTGCCTCCGCCGTTCGGAGCGTCAATCACAAAATGAGGGACGGCAAGTCCGGAAGTCCAACCGCGCAGGCTTTCAATTATCTCGAGCCCTTTCTGTACCGAAGTCCTGAGATGCTCTGTCCGGTCAACCATGTCGGCCTGATAAATATAGTACGGCTTCACTCTCGCCAGAAGAAGCTTGTGCATGAGCAGTTTCATAACTTCCGGATCATCGTTCACCCCTTTGAGGAGAACTGTCTGGTTGCCGAGGGGAATGCCGGCGTCGGCCAGCCTGCCAAGCGCTTTCACTGCCAGAGGGGTGAGCTCGTCCGGATGGTTGAAATGGACGTTCATGAAAAGTGGGTGGTATTTCTTCAGCATCCTGACAAGGTTCGGGGTGATTCTCTGGGGAAGCATGCACGGCGCCCTGGTTCCGATGCGGAGGATTTCAATGTGTGCAATAGCCCGGAGGTTTCTGAGGATGTATTCTATTTTGCTGTCTTCCAGCAGGAGAGGATCCCCACCTGAAATGACCACATCGCGTATTTCCGTATGCTGCCGGATGTATTCAATTCCCTCGTCAATGAACTTCATGTCTATCTTGTTTGGATCACCGACTTTCCTGCTTCTCGTGCAGAAACGGCAATATGAGGCGCATACCGGCGACACAAGGAAGAGGCACCTGTCCGGATAGCGGTGTACGATATTGTTCACAGGGGAATCCTTGTCCTCGGCGAGGGGATCCTCGAAAAGATCATTGTTCTCAAGTTCCCGGATGTCCGGCACAACCTGCTTGTAGATGGGATCGTCCTTCTTCTTTATCAAGGAAAAATAGTACGGGGTTATTCTGATTTTGAATTTACGGGCAACCGCCTCCAGCTCCTCCAGCGGAATTCCAAACTTCTCTGAAAGAACCTTTGCCGACGTGATACTTCGCTTCAATACTTTTCGCCAGTTTTCTTCCTTCATTTCAATATCCTCCTTGATGTTCACTTGAGCCTCTTCACGTAAATGAGCCTGTCATCGCCTTCCGAATAAAAATCCTTTATCCTCGCCTCCATTATGTAATGGGTGCGTATGTAAAAATTCCTCGTAGGCTCGTATTTGTGCTGCGATGATGTCTCTATTATGATGAGCTTGCCCTTTTTTGAGGCAATCTCATCCTCGACATGGCTCAGGAGTTTTCTTCCAACCCCTTTTTTCTGCATGTTGGGGTCAACTGCTATCCAGTATACATCATACGTCCCCGCAGTCACAGGCGTCGGACCGTAACAGATGTAGCCGGCCGTCTTACCCTCCACCTCGGCAACGTGGACCACATAATCCTTCTGATCCTTGTTGAGAAGAACAGTGTCCGTAAGTTCCAAAGCCACAGAAACCTCGTCATTTGTGAACATCTGAGTTTCAATCAATATATTGTTTATCGCGTCCCGGTCTCCCGGAGTTATATCCCTTATGGTGACCATATTTTAGAAACCTGTATTTTCCCTTATTACTATTTTCAGAAAATCCCCGTAGTCCATCCCGGATGCAATCACTGCCTTTACAAATCCGGCATCCGGAGAAATATCGGGGTTGGGGTTGAATTCAAGAACATGGATATTTTCTCCGGAGTCAACCCTGAAGTCGACTCTCCCATAATCTTTGCCCTTCAGGAGACCGTATACCCTGAGGGCAACCGCCTCCAGATTTCTTCTGAGACCCGAGCTTATTTTTGCAGGACATACTGACGGCGTTTTCCTGTAAAAAGGATGATCTGTAAGCCACTTCGCCTCGTATCCGGTGATCTTTGGAGTGCCCTCGTCAAGCCCTGAAAAATCTATTTCTGAAATCGGCAGAACCTTCGGATTCCTGTTTCCCAGTATGGAAACATTGAATTCACGACCTTCGATGTATTTCTCCACGAGCACCGGTTCACCGTATTTGGAAAGAAGCGAATCCACTGTTTTTTTCAGACTACCAATATCATAAATCACGGAATTCTGGTTTATCCCCAGACTGGCATCCTCGCTGGAAGGTTTTGCGAAAACAGGATATCCGAGACGGGTCTTTCCTGGAACCTTTTCAAAGACTTCATAATCAGGTGTCGGAATCCCGTTTGCGTTGAAAATATTTTTTGCGAGTATTTTATCCTGGGAAATCCCAAGGGTGATAGGCCTGTTTCCGCTGTAAGGAATCCCGAGAAGCTCCCAGAGGCCTGCGATATGCATCTCATGCTTCGACTTTCCATGGAACCCCTCACACAGGTTGAAAATCATGTCAGGCGTGAATTCTGCTGTTTCGGCAATGCATTTTTCAATGCCGCTTACAGGCATCAGCGCCGGGCTGTGCCCCATTTCCAGAAGCGTGTCATAGACAATATCGGCTTCGTCCTTGACGGCAACCTCGGAAATGTAGTCAAGATCGCCTGCACCCGCATCCGCCGGATCATTATAGGCAATCAATATCCTTAGTTTCCTCTTCTTCATTTTTTTATCGGCAACCGCTTTCATTGTTTTACCGCACATCCCTTTTTCAAACCATATCTTGCGGCGGCTATTTTAACGACATTGTCAAGCATGTCCGCATACGGATACCCGGCAGTCCTTGCGGCTTTCGGAAAACAGGAATTGTCCTCGGGATCCGGCAGGATTCCGGGGAGCGGATTAAGTTCGAGGATATTCGGGACACCGTTCGAATCAAACCGGACATCGATCCTGCACAAATCCCTCACTCCAAGCACAGTGAAAGTCCTTTTGACCAGGCTGTCAATAAGTTTTTTCTCCTTTGAAGAGAGTTTTGCAGGGCACTGGAATATGTCAAGGGGTTTTTCAGGGGTGTCCCAGACCCATTTCGCCTCGTACGAATAAATCTTGTGGGCGCCTTCAGGAAGCTCGTCATAGTTTATGGCGACAATCGGAAGCACTTCAATATTTTCACCGTTGCCCCACACTGCAACCGTGAATTCCCTGCCTTCAAGAAACTCCTCGACTATGACCGGCTGACGATAGATTTTAAGTTTTTCAACGATTCTTTTTTTCGCAGTCCCGATATCATGTACAACCGAATCGTCAAAAATACCCTTGCTGCTTCCCTCGGCGACAGGTTTGATTACCGCCGGAAATTTAAATCCTTCAAGATTTATCTCCTCACCGGCATGGAAAGTTGCGAACTTCGCATTCGGGATCGAATAGTAACTCAGTATTTCCTTAGTGCGGGCCTTGTTGAGGCATATCGCCAGAGTAAGCGGACCAGACCCAGAATACGGGATGCCCAGCCTTTCACAGACCATGGGAATGTATGATTCACGGAAGTCCCCGAAGAGGCCTTCGGCAATGTTGAAAACAATATCAGGTCGGATTCTGGAAAGATTTTCCGGAGCTTTGTCATCTGCCTCGACTCCGCAGACATCGTGTCCTTTCGAGCGCAGGGCATTCATCACAGCGTTGATCGTCTCTTCACTGTCACCCTCGGCGAAAAAATCTAGGGATGGAGGCTCCTCTTCCTGATCCGGAAGCTCCTCGCTGACATTCTTACCGTATTCTTTTTGCAGCCCTAATTTACTGCTGTACGCAACAGCAATTCTCATACCGGTTTCCCTGTTTTAAGTTTCAAATCAATTGTTATGTGGAAGTGATTTTCAGCTTGGGAAATGGCAGACGTGGAAAGGGCGTGAAGCTTTTTGCAGATTTTATTTGAAGTGAAAAATAACATATGAGGTTGCGAATCTGTGTCTGAAGACATTTTAAATTACGCACCTACCCTTCTAATTAATTTCTGTTTCTAAAAAATAATTCATGTCTAAATATTATATCAAACAAATGAAAAACAAATGACTTACCCCTCTAAAAATAAATATTTTCGACTTTTTTTCAAGGGAGGCCGATTG